>JAHQVZ010000051.1 GCA_019634055.1 Leptolyngbyaceae cyanobacterium MAG.088 | reverse complement strand
AGAGTCTGTTGCGCAACCAGCTTAGAGTCCTCGTCTTTGCCATACAGACGGGGTTTTACTAGCTCAATATACCAGTCGCAAAAGTCTCCCCAGATAAATTCATACAGTATCTTAGCGACTTCCCCCATGCCATACTTGTCGAAATACTCTCGGGTGTTGGTAATGGTCTGGTTAAACTTAGAGAGAATCCATTGGTCAGAAAGCTCCAATTTAGCAGTATCCGGCTCTCCTAAATCTGTCGGCGTCTTACCCCCCAGGTTCATCATCACAAATCGGGAAGCGTTCCACAGCTTGTTGGTAAAGTTCCGAGATGCTTCTACTGAAGAAGACTCATCGGTTTTACGGTTATAGTCCAGGCGAATGTCCTGACCGGCTCCGGCTACTTCACGGATGAGGGTATAGCGCAGGGCATCGGTGCCGTACTTGTTGATCAGCACCAGCGGGTCAATGCCGTTGCCCTTGGACTTAGACATTTTCTGATTTTTCTCATCCCGTACCAGACCGTGAATATAGACGGTTTCAAAGGGCATGGTGTCGGTGAAGTGCCCTGCCATCATGGTCATACGGGCCACCCAGAAAAAGATAATGTCAAACCCGGTCACCAGGGTGGTGGTGGGGTAATAGGTTTGGAAATCTTTGGCACCCTCATCGGGCCAGCCCATGGTGGAAAAAGGCCATAGACCAGAAGAGAACCAGGTATCTAAAACATCGGGATCTTGCTGGAGTTGCACACCATCGCCAAACTGTTCCTTGGCTTTGTTGTAGGCTTCTGCTTCAGAGTTGGCAACAAAGAATGGGGTGTCGTCGGTAATCTCTCCATTGGTCTGGCTGATGGCATACCAGGCCGGAATTTGGTGGCCCCACCATAGTTGCCGGGAGATGCACCAGTCTCGCAGGTTCACCAGCCAGTCGCGATATACCTTGGTCCAGCGCTCCGGCACAAACTTAGGAGACTGGTGGTTATCCAGGGCCTCCAGGGCTTTATCGGCCATGGGTCGGATTTTGACAAACCACTGGGTCGATAGCAGCGGTTCGACGGGCACCTTGCCGCGATCGCTATAGGGCACGCTGTGCTGATAGTCCTCAATGCGTACTAGGGCATCGGCTTCATCGAGGGCGGCCACCACCTGTTTGCGGGCCTCAAACCGGTCCAGACCTTCAAACTTGCCCGCATTTTCGTTCATTGACCCATCTTTATTCATGATGGTGATCATGGGCAGATTGTGGCGTTCACCCATGGCAAAGTCATTGGGGTCGTGGGCGGGGGTCACCTTGACGCAGCCAGTTCCAAATTCTTTGTCTACATAACTATCGGCAATGATGGGAATTTCCCGACCCACCAGCGGTAATGTGAGAGTCTTACCCACCATTTCCTTATAGCGGTCGTCTTCTGGGTTCACCGCCACTGCTGTATCTCCCAGCATGGTTTCAGGCCGGGTGGTGGCTACTTCCACATGACCAGAGCCATCGGTAAGTGGGTAGCGGAAATGCCACAGGTTGCCGTCAACGTCTTTGTTTTCTACTTCTACATCGGATACGGCAGACTGGCTGGCTGGGCACCAGTTGACCATGTAGTTACCGCGATAGATCAGCCCTTCTTCGTAGAGTTTGGTAAAAGCATGGAGAACAGCTTTGGATAACCCTTCATCCATAGTGAATCGCTCACGGGTCCAGTCTACGGATACCCCTAGCTTACGGAGCTGATTGACGATGGTGCCGCCAGACTCTTCCTTCCATTCCCAGGCCCGTTCTAAAAACTTTTCACGACCCACATCTTCACGGTTTTTGCCCTGGGCCTTGAGTTCTCTTTCTAGAATGGTCTGTACTGCAATACTGGCGTGGTCCGTACCGGGAAGCCATAGGGTATTGCGGCCATTCATCCGCTGATAGCGTACCAGGGTATCGATCAGTGCATTTTCAAAGGCGTGGCCCATGTGCAGGCTACCGGTGACGTTTGGCGGTGGGATCACCACACAAAACGGGTCCCCACCATGGTCTGGATCGGCCTTAAATACGGCATTATCTTCCCAAGCGGACTGCCACTTGGACTCGGTCTGGGACGGATCGTACTGGCTCGATAGATTGGGGACAGTTGCGGTCATTGCCTTGAGGATGCCTTGTTGGGATGAATCACGTTACTGACTAACTCAATAATGTTAGGCCATAACCGGAAAGTGTTGCAGAGCTGGTGCTGTATCACTTTAATTTATGGTGACCGTTCTAACGCAAACGGGGGCAGCCAAAGCTACCCCCGCAAAACATTCAAACAAGCACTCAGATTTCGTTAGGCCATACATTCTATGCGCCCATTTATGGGCCCATCTCTACGATTAATACCGTTCTTATAGACTAAAGCTGCTCTTCGACCTCGGGTGTTTCTACTGCAGCCCCAGACTGAGTTTCCAGGGAATTTTGCCGCCGCTGATTAAGGTCAGCAGCGGCCTCTTCAATATTTTCATCAGCTCTTGCACCAAACTCATCGTGACTAACGGCATCGGTGCGACGGCTCCTGTGCAGCAGGTCTGTAAGGGTAACGTCGCTACCGCCAAAAACTTCGTTACTGTTAGAGTCACCGCTTAGATCGTCAAATCCACCGTTGCTCTGAGCAAATGCTGGAACGTTGGCCACACCTAGGGTTAATCCTAGACCCATTACAGAAGCTAGTGCGGTTTTAATGATGCTTGCCATAGGTAAGGTCGGTGTAAGGGTATTCAGTGCAAATTATGACCATAGTCTAGCAAGACTATCCAGCATTGATACAGGTGTGGGCAATTTTTTCAATTGGCTGAGTTAACTAATGCTTGAGAGGCGGGTCAGACAGGCTAAAAATCGGTAGCATTAATCCCCAAATAATGGCTGCTAGCCTTAGACCTGCGACTATAGCCATCCCTGAAAGGGCGGCCCAGGTTTGTTCTAGCCCCAGTGCTTGTAAGCCAAGGTAAACCATGATGCCGGCGATGGCAGCCGTGGCATAGATCCGACCCCGTCTCAATATGACTGGAATATCCACTAGCAAAACATCACGCAGGACACCTCCTGCGGCACCGGTAATCGTGCCCATTACCACAATCAGTAAGGGTGCCAACTGAAATTGTTCGGCAACTTGGGCTCCGCTAATTGAAAATAGAGCTAGCCCAAAGGCATCGGCTACAAGCAGTGCTTTTTGGGGTGGTCTAAAAAAATTGGTATAGACCACGGTCAACAAAACCGAGCTCAAAATAACAGATAGGTATATAGGATTTTCGATCCAAAATACAGGGTGTCGATCTAGCAAAATATCTCGCAGGGTACCGCCACCAATAGCTGTGACGACTGCAATTACCACTACGCCCAGCAAATCGAGATGCTTACGTCCTGCGGCTAACGCCCCGCTAATGGCAAAGACAGCCACCCCAACTAAGTCTAAAACATAGAGAACCATTGGCAATTACCTGACCTTAGGCAATGCGGCGATTAATTAAAGGATAGGTAAGAGCTAATGACCCAACGCAGAAAATCACCAGTAGTAGCAGGGTCATGCCCATTGATATTTCGCCCCAGGCGGTTTGCATAACAATGCTGCTTAAGGTCCAATCGTTGTGCAGATATAGGTAGCGAATGGGCTCAATTGCATAGCTCAAAGGATTCAAGCTAGCAATGGTGCTAAGCCAGCGGGGCATAAAAGATAGGGGTACTAACGCTGTGCTGGCAAATAACAGCGGCAAATTGGCGACAAAGATAACGGCAATTAGTTCAATGTGACCAGGCAAGGCAAAGGCCAACCCTAAACTAAACGCGGTAACGCCTAGCACCAGCATAAGGATAATGGCCATCATCAGTCCCAGCCCGGCAATGCTGGGTAATCCGGCACCTAGAAATGCGCTCAAGGCGACAATGGCAGCGGTTTGAACCAGACTCATGGCCGCGATAAAGATAGCTGAGGCAATGACGATGGAAAATCGAGATACCAGGGGAGCTACCAGCAATCGGTTTAAAAATCCAAACTCTCGATCAAACATCACTGGTAATCCGGCATTTAGGGCACCGCCAAAGGCCGTAAATACAATGATGCCTGCCCCAATAAACTGTCCGTAGTTGACGTTGTCGCCAAACAACCCCTGGGGCACGTTTTGAAATAGGGCACCAAATAAGATCAGCCACATCAGAGGCTGGATAATGCCAGCGGCCAGGGTGGAGGGGCGGCGCTGCAGCTGGATGAACAGCCGTTTGGTTAAGGCCAGGGTTTCTTGGACGAATTCGCTGAAACCGGGGGATGCGATCGCATCGTCCTTCCACTGCTGCAGCTGATTATTTTGAATGCTGGAACTGCTCATGGAGTTTTGCGTTCTAAGTTTTGCGTTTAGGGTTATGTCGTTAGGGTAGCGAGTTTTGGCTATTCTTACCGTTTCATATTCTGCTGTTTCATTTCTTTTTTCATATCTCGCTTACTGGCAGCGGCCATTTCCGCATCCATAATGGTACGTCCGGTGGCGGCTAAGTACACATCGTCCAGGCTAGGCTGCGACTGGGCAATACCAAAGGTGGGCAGTCCTTTTTCCTTAAGAGCTTTTTGTACCGTCATCAATGCATCAGATTCAGACTCCACCACCAGGTTCAGCGAATTACCTTGGGCGCTATTAACAATCACTTCCTGCACCACGGGCAACGTTTGCAGCATTTGGCTAGCCTGAGTTGCCTCTTCTAGAGGTGTAAATTCGCGAATTCTCAGAGTAATGCGTTCGCCACCTATGTTGGCCTTGAGTTCTGCCGGAGTGCCAGAGCTGATCACCTTACCCTGGTCGATAATGGCCACCCGACTGGCCAGGGCATCCACCTCTTCTAAATAATGGCTGGTAATCAAAATTGTGGTGCCCGCTGCCTGGAGCTGGCGTAGAAACCGCCACACAGCAGAACGACTCTCGATATCCAGACCCACTGTGGGTTCATCCAGCACCAGCACATCTGGCTGATGCAATAGGCCCGCTGCCAGGTCCAAACGCTTTTTCAACCCACCAGAATAAGTACCCGTTTTTTTATCAGCCCAGTCGGTGAGTTCCAATAGCTCAATCATCTGGGCAATGCGAGTCTTTGCCAGCTTCCCTGGTAAATGATAAATAGCAGCTTGTAGCTGCAGCAGTTCTCGTCCGGTGAGTACCTTATCTAAAGCTACCTCCTGGGCGATATAACCTAATCGCTGCCGGACTTGCCGTGGCTCGGCCACAACAGAGACGCCCATTACCTCAAGCTTGCCTGCATCGGGCAGTGTCAGGGTACACAGACACCGAATCGTCGTCGTTTTTCCTGCACCGTTGGGACCCAGTAAACCAAAGATTTCTCCAGGCTCAATTTGTAATGAAACATCTTTCACTGCCTGGACATCGCCATAGTGTTTTTGGAGATTTTCAATTACTACTGCGGGCTGTTGTGACATTCCTGAATCTCTCACAAATTCCTTTTGGAAATATTTAGCGATTTCACACAGACCTCATTGTAATCATCAACTGGAAGTCTACAAAAATAGCTTCAGGCATTATTAATGCCTTTCTATTAGTTCGCCTGAGATGTTATTGATTACCGTTGCCCATAGCTCACATATTGAGACCGGGCATTCTAATCTTGATGCATCAATAAAGCTAGCGTTATGCGGTTACAAAACCCTGGATATTATTTGAAGCTTTGGGCAATAGTACTTGGCGTTAGTCTAATCAGTGCGAGTTGTGGCAATCTTAATGTCTCGACAGAGTCTATAGAGCCTGCCGAAACATCAGTCTCAGAACAACGTTTTGATGGGGTAACACTTACAGTTACAGGTCTAAAGTATCCCATTGGTAATGCCTATGAGGCCCATGCTAAAAGCTTTGAAGCGATGACAGGGGCCAAAGTTGTCTTCGAAATGGTTGAGTTTGGAGATGTTTACGACAGTATCGCCGCAGACTACACCTCAGGCGATAATCGCTACGATGTCATTGTTTATACGCCCTTGTGGTTGCCTGACATGGTTCAAGCGAACTATCTGGCTGATTTGACAGCACGAGTTGAAGCTGACAAATCGCTTGAGTGGGATGACATTGTTCCTTTCTTCCAAAAGTATGGTGGGACCTACGATAATAAGGTTTACGGTATTCCAGCCGATGGCGATTATTACATGCTCTACTACCGCAGTGATTTAATAGAGCAGGCTGGTTTGGAACCACCCAGTACCTGGGATGAGTATCTGACAATCGCTGAACGATTTCATGGCCAAGACCTCAATGGAGATGACATTCCTGATTATGGATCTTGCCTACCCAAACAGCCTAATCACGTTGGCTGGTGGGCATTTTGGTCTATTGCCGGGTCATTTTTACAAAGTCAGGGAACCAGCCAGGGTGGGTTCTTTGATGCCGAAACAATGCAGCCATTGACCAATAATGCTGCCTTTGCTACCGCGCTTGATGTATATAAAGCCACTGGAAACTATGGTCCGCCAGATGAATTGACCCATTCCATGAGTGATGCCAGAGAGCAGTTTATATCTGGACGTTGTGCTTTGACAATGGATCACGGAAATATGGGGACACTGACCATTGCTCCTGAGTCTCAAGTTGAAGATAAGGTGGGAACAGCCATTTTACCAGGCGCAACAAACGTTCTCGATCGTAAAACTGGGGAGCTAGTTGCTTGCGATAAGTTTACCTGCCCCTACAGCATTAACAATGTTAACCATGCTCCCTATGCAGCCTTGATTGGCTGGACTGCTGGAGTTAATGCCGCGTCCGATCCAAAAACACAAGATGCTGCCTATGCGTTTATTTCCTATGTGAGTCAGCCTACCCAGGCTAATGTTGATGTCACCGTGGGTGAGACTGGGTTTAACCCCTATCGAATTTCCCAACTAACAGATATTGATACTTGGGTTCAGGCAGGTATGAGTCCTGCTGCTGCGAACAAGTACCTTGGTGGTATTGGGGCAAGTCTGAACAACCCAAATATCATGCTTGACCTTACTATTCCTAATAACGACGGTTATCAACAGGAGATTTTAGGATCGGCCTTATCTTCCTTTTTGGCTGGTGAAATCAGTCGCGACCAGACCATGGATATTATTACAACGGGTTGGGAAACCTTGACAGATGACATGGGCCGCGACCAGCAAAAGGTCATTTACCGTACTGGACTGGGTTTGGCTCCCTAAATAATAAGAAAGTAATCAATATGGTTTCTACAATTTTATTGATTTGGCAACTACATATGAACAAACTCGCCAAAAAATTAAAGAGCTAATTTTGAACCATTGCTATGAAACAATGGAACCTGAGTACAAAAATTGTAATTGCTTTCTCGGCGCTAGTGACTCTGACGGCCGGTAGTCTCACCCTTGGGCAATACTGGCAATTGCGTATTAGTCAGCGTCAAGCATTGAAAGACCGTTTGCTAGAAATTGTGCAGCTGGCAGCTCCTCAAATTGATAGTGATTACCATAGCTTGATAGTTTCACCCCAGGATACTAGTACGGCTTATTATCAAATTAACTGGAATAAGCTTAAAAATATTCAGGCTGCCAGTGACGATATTCTACGCATCTATACAGTTCGTCAACAATCAGATGAATCGTATCGGTATGTACTGAACTATTTGCCAGAACAAGGGTTTTCTGTGGCCAAGGTGGGAGAGGCTTTAAAGACACCTCCGCCTTTGTTGACAAATAATTTAGCGCTAACGCAACCCCAAGTGGGACAACACATCACACGCAATAGTCAAAATATCCCAGTATTATATGGCTACGCTCCCATACAAGGGGAGTTTAAGCGAACGGATGGTCTGCTGGTTGTCGAATTAGATGCTCGCCCTGTATTACAGCGGGAACTGAGAAGTCAGATCATCACCCTGATTATCTTTTTAGGTATTTTGCCCCTTACCTGGGGAGTGGTTTGGTATCTGGCTCAGTCGCTTGTGGTTCGTCCAACACTGGCCTTAAATAAGGCGGCAAAAAAACTAGCTGATGGAGCATGGGATGAGATAATTCCTACCAGGCGACGTGATGAGTTAGGGGCTTTAGCTCGTTCATTTAACCACATGGCCCAGCAGCTAAAGGAGAGTTTTCAATCTCTAGAAGATTATTCTCAAAATCTTGAACTTAAGGTAGAGGAACGGACTCAAAAACTAAAAGAGTCTCAGCAGTTGCTCAATTTGGTGATGAATAATATTCCTCAGTCGATCTTCTGGAAAGATCGGCATAGTAATTATTTAGGTAGTAATCAAAGTTTTGCACGGATAGCAGGACTGACCCCTGAGATAATTGTTGGTAAAACTGATTATGATCTGCCCTGGACCAGGGCAGAGGCTGATTTCTTTGTGGAGTGCGATCGCAGAGTGATGGAATCAGGCAAAGCGGAGTTGGGTATCGTTGAGCCTCAACAACAGGCCGATGGCAAACAGGCATGGATAGAAACCAGCAAAGTCCCTCTCTACGACTTAGATGGCAAAGTGATAGGAATTATTGGCATCTTTCAAGACATTACTTCCTACAAAGAAGCTATAGCCGCTGCCCAACAGGCCAGTGAAGCCAAAAGCGAATTTTTGGCCAATATGAGCCATGAATTACGTACGCCCCTCAACGGAATTTTAGGCTATGCCCAGATTTTAGAACATTCTAAAGGCCTGTCTGGCAAGGAACGAGACGGTATCAATATTATTCACCAATGTGGCTCACACCTGCTCACCCTTATTAATGATGTTTTAGATCTGTCTAAGATTGAAGCTCGTAAACTAGAGCTTATGCCCATTGGAGTTCATTTGCCAGCTCTACTAAAAAGTGTTGTAGAAATTTGCAAAATCAAAGCAGAACAAAACGATATCGAATTTATTTATCGGCCTAGTTCTCGATTGCCAGAGGGTGTGGAAGTTGATGAAAAACGACTACGACAAGTACTGATCAACCTGCTAGGCAATGCAATTAAGTTTACCGATCAGGGTTCGGTGACACTGCAGGTCGATGTCCTGTCACTGTCTAAAACCCACACTTCTATTTTATTTCAGGTTATTGATACTGGAATAGGCATTGCCAAAGAAAACCTCACCAAGCTGTTTGAAGCGTTTGAGCAGGTAGGTGATCAGAAAAAGCAATCCGAAGGAACTGGTCTTGGCTTGGCTATCAGTCAACAGATTGTGCGATTGATGGGGGGGACAATTCAAATCAAAAGTGAACTAGGCAAAGGCAGTGAGTTTTTCTTTACAGTTGATTTACCGCTGGCACCAGATTGGACTCAACAACAGACTACATTAGGTGGTGGAGATCGCATGGTTGGTTATGCAGCAGGCCAGTGTCGCCAAATTCTAGTGATTGACGATCGTTGGGAAAATCGAGCCGTTATTCAGAATTTGTTGGAGCCTCTGGGGTTTGACATTATCGAAGCAGAGAACGGACAGGACGGATTAGCGCAATTACAGACCCACCAGCCTGATCTCATAATTACCGATCTGGCCATGCCAGTAATGGATGGGTTTGAATTTTTACAGCATATTCGCAGTTCAGATGAATTCAAATCCATCCGTGTAATTGTGTCATCTGCTTCGGTGAGGCAAGAAGACCAACAGATGGCCTTAGACCATGGGGGGGATGACTTTCTTGCCAAACCTGTCAATGCTAATGAGTTATTTACCTCGGTGGCGAATCAGCTCCAGTTAACGTGGATCTATGAAGCTAAAACCAATTCCGAGGAATTACTTACTGATGTATTGATACCGTCCTTCTCAGTTCTAAAACAACTTCTAAACTCCGCCCAGGAGGCTGACATGAAAACTCTTAGAGGGCAGCTTACAGAGTTAACTGAATCTGACCAGGCTTATATTCTATTTGCTGAACCTATTTTAAAGCTGAGCCAACAGTTTGACGCAGAGAAAATCGAAGAACTATTAAGCAAATATCTGCATAAGGAATTGCACTATGCTCAAGAAAATT
>JAHQVZ010000050.1 GCA_019634055.1 Leptolyngbyaceae cyanobacterium MAG.088 | reverse complement strand
TTAAGAAGCAGAAAAAAGAGCGGAAAATATATGAGTAGTTATATCGTTAGTAACCACAAGTACGACATAAACAAACTTGTTGGTTGATAATTGATTTGGAATTCAAAACTTGGAAACTCATGCTTCTTCAAACTTCCATTTTTTAGTACCTTCTATTATAGGAGTTTTTATCTTCGCAATAGCATTGCCATTATTAATTCGAGCTGTTGAAAGGTAATCTCAGTATTATGGGGAATCAGAAGAGAAAATTCTGATGCAGAGAAATCGTGCCTTTTTAGATAAGTAGTTGCAGATGTCAAAGTAACTTAATCAATGGTGAATAACATGATCACACGCTACAATCCTTCTATTAGCGAAGAGCCTCGATATCAGGTTACACAGCCTATTGATCGGAAAGCACAAGAATCTATTTTAGATTGGTTATACCGTATTGGTCGGTTGTTACCACATGTAATAGATAACTCTCAAACCGAGGCCATATCTAGAAAAGACGAAGGCAAATAAGTAGTTTAAAATAAACTTGGGTGTAAAGTCTTTTCGTAAGAAATAAAGTGCTAAAATCAAGGAAAGAGAATAGATATCGGTTGCAGTATTTGTTTTAGCATTAACGAGGTTTTGCGTTTTTTCTTGTTGACATATCTCTCTCCGAACGTTCACTCTTCACTTTTTTTGATTTTGGAGTCAATCTGTTATGTCGATTTATATAGGCAACCTGCCTTATGAGGTTACTCAAGAAGAACTGACGGCTGTATTTACACTATATGGAATGGTTAGAAGTGTTCATCTTCCACCTGATCGCGAAACAGGCCGTCTTCGAGGCTTTGGCTTTGTATCAATGGGTACTGAGACTGAAGAATCTGCTGCTATTGAAGCGCTGGATGGGGCAAAGTGGATGGAGCGTGAGTTGAAAGTTAATAAAGCTAAGCCTAGTCAAGAACTTGGCGGACGACTTTTCTCATAACAAATTTATCATTAAAACTACGATGCCGCTCACTTACGTAACGGTACCATAGGTAAGTGGTATCTAGTGAACATTGTTGCAACGTGTGTCATGCAACAATCAGCATAATTACCCTAAAATATTTTCTTCTTCATTAGCAACTTAGACTTAGACGAGACTTTGATTAAATCACACCCCAACTATTCAAGTCTTTGTGACTATGGGGTTCTAGTCTCCTAATTCTGTCCGGAGTATTGTTACAATATTGCTATTTTCTACTTAGCGGTGATGGAATCCCTTGTATTTTGATAGTGACGTTTGAGACCATAGCCTAAAAGTCCGCCAAGGATAAAGCCTAAAATTGGCGTTAGTATATCTCTCTCAAATGGAGCAAATGTGCGACCAAAGAAGGTAATAAAAGCCGTTGCTACAATTAAGGTCATCATCAGGCTACTGACCAGGGCCACGCCATAGATATTTTTGAGCTTGGGCACTATTAAAAACTCCATAGCCAGAGAATAGAGAACAAGTTGTATCCCGGCAATGCGGATGGCGAAATAAAGGGTTAACCAAGCCGCCGCAAGACTGACTATGGGGCCACTGGCTACTAGGTTTATACCTGCGTAGGCAATAGCAATGAGAACTGGGGGAATTAAACAGCCTATGGCTAATCTTAGTAAGCGAGCCTTGGTGAAAAAATTAGCCATTAAGCATTATCTGACATTGCGGGTGCTTAGATCGGCTCTGAAGAGCCTGAATGTTGCTCCATTATTTCCGATGGTAAAGGATTACCGCTCAAATCAAACTCAAGTTCAGAAAATAGATTGAGTTCTGATGGCAAGCTGGTTAATTGATTATCTGAAAGATCAAGGGTATTTAGATTAGAAAGCTGACCGATCTCGCCAGGCAAATCACTTAGTTGATTGTCACTGAGATCCAGACTTTCTAGATTAGTCAGTTGACCAATTTCAGCAGGCACATTCATTAACTGATTGCTACCGAGCTCTAGACTTTGCAGCGTGACGAGTTGGCCAATTTCAGGAGGGATACTTGTTAACTGGTTCTCATAGAGATATAAACCTTGCAGAGTAGCAAGTTGCCCCATTTCAACAGGTACATTCGTTAGCTGATTTTCTTCGAGAACTAGCCATTGCAGATTGGCAAGCTGACCCATTTCAGCCGGGACAGTCGTTAGTCGATTACTCCCAAGATCCAGGCTTTGCAGATTGGCGAGCTGACCCATTTCAGCCGGAATAGTTGTTAGTTGGTTACTATCGAGATTCAGATTTTGCAGATTGGCAAGCTGACCCATTTCGGCAGGTACAGACGTTAGTCGGTTACTCCCGAGATCCAGGCTTTGTAAATTAGAAAGCTGCCCCATTTCAGCCGGGATAATCGTTAATTTGTTGCTCCAAAGACCAAGCTGTTCTAGGTTAGAGAGCTGCCCGATTTCAGCGGGAAGTTCTGTCAGTTTGTTGCCCCAAAGCCCTAGCTGGGTCAGGTTTGAGAGTTGGCCGATTTCAATCGGCAGTTCCGTCAGCTGATTATCGTAGAGATTCAGCCATTGCAGATTGGCAAGCTGGCCGATTTCAGCAGGCAGTTCCGTCAGCTGATTATCGTAGAGATTCAGCCATTGCAGATTGGCAAGCTGACCGATTTCAGCAGGCAGTTTCGTCAGCTGGTTGCCACCAATATCCAAACTTTTCAAAGTTGAGAGTTGCCCCATTTCAGTCGGGACATCTTCTAGCTGGTTGCCACCGAGATACAGCCATTGCAGATTAGAGAGCTGCCCAATTTCAGCTGGGACAGTGGCTAACTGATTGCCACCAATATCTAGACTTTGCAGCTTAGAGAGTTGAGTGATTTCGGTGGGGATACTCGTCAGCTGATTGCCCCAGAGGTATAGCCATTGCAAATGTGAGAGTTGACCGATTTCAGCCGGAATAGTCGTTAGCTGGTTAGCACCAAGCTCTAGACTTTGCAGATTGGCAAGCTGCCCAATTTCAGCCGGAACGGCTGTCAGTTGGTTACCCCAAAGATTCAGACTTTGTAAATTGGTGAGCTGACCGATGTCAGCTGGGACGGCTTGTAAGCCTAACGTTGACAAGTCTAATTCGGTTGCCTGAGTCTTAAATGCAATTTGAATGCGACGTTGGGCCTCAGCATAGTCTGAGTCTGCTTGGGCAAGTAAACCAACCGATGCTGGAGTTCTGTCTGTTTGTAATGCCTCAGATGCTGCTAAAACCGAATGACTGGCTGAACTTAGTAATATAACGCTGGCTATGAACTGACAAGTCAGGGCTGGCGCTATCGTAGTTCTCATCAGTCTGCCCAGGTTATTAGACATGGCACTAGTAGTCACAGCTCGATGCATTTGAAACTCTCCCAAAATATCGTCTGATATTACGGATCCCCTGATAGATATGGGGTTATTTTCTAGTCTTACGCGTTACTCAACTAATAATCGGCGTAAAATTCTTTGCCATAGCTAATTAGTTTTTAGTTGCTGCTGGAACGAGACTAATGCTTGCTGCAATCTCTCGCCGCTAACCCAGGTAAAATCATTATGACCCGCTTCGGGAACCCATAGGGACGCTTTAGTTTGCGACACAGCCTGGTAAAGCGTTTGACCATGATGAAATGGAATGATTTCATCTATTTGACCATGCATAACGAGTACTGGACAGCGCACTTTTTTAAGTTTTTTCAAGTTAGCAAACTTGTCGAAGGGGAGTAATGGAAACGGGACCACTACACGAAAGGCCGATGTAAATGCACTTTCTAAAATTAAGCCAGCAACGGGTTGTTGGCTAGCTAGTTCAGTTGCTGAACCGCCGCCTACAGAACGGCCATAGACGATAATTTTTTCAGCGGGTATGTTGAGCTGCTGAGTCAGGTAAGTATAGGCAACCTCAATATCTTTATAAGCATTGCGTTCGCTGGGTTTACCATCGCTGGTGCCATAGCCTCGATAGTCGTAAGCAAAGACGCTAAAGCCCCAACTATGTAAGTCTTCTAGTTTGGGACGAATATCGCCCAGGTCTTCGGCGTTACCGTGGATGTAAAGCAGGGTGTAGTTGGCGGTAGCGTTAGGTAAGTAGAGTGCTGAAATGTTTTGATTGTTGGTGACAGGTAGTTTAAGGATGTCTTGAGTATCGTCATAGCTGGCGGTTGGCGGCAGAAAGATCATGCTGTCTGCCCGAAAGAAGACATACAGTGCAAAAAAGGTATAGATAAATAGGACTGAGCGCACTAATCGTTTCCAGGTAAATTCGCCAATGAGCAGTCTTCTAAGGGAGGCTTTATCCATTGAAATATTGACGCACGACTATTTATGGAAGAAACATATTAGAGAGAGTTATTCAACGTTTTTGTATGGCAACTGTTCTGATGCATTAGATTATTTTCGTGTCGGGTTAGCTATTGCAAATAAAGGCTTTCAAGGACATCCATTGTATTGACTAATTGGACAGATGTGATCAGACACTCACCCTGGGGTCTGTACAGAAAAAAGAACCTACCCATATAATGCCTACTGAAAGCGAGGTAGATTCTAAAAACGCCAGTGTAGAGATCAACACCCCATTAGTATCAGTTTCCTGGCACTAGGGTAGACATTAGCCCCAGCATCAATGGCACTGGCTCAAAATAATTTAAATTTAGGGTATCGAACAATGGCTAGAACTGACAGACTTGTTCAATGTCAGTGCTGTTCGTAGTTTTTAAAATGGAATGTTCACTGATGAGATCGCACCCCCAATTAACCCAGTCTTGAATGGTGCCCCCTTCCCAACGGCGCAGTAGGCCATCACCATTAGCGCTGAGAATCCAATTCCCATCGCCATTAAACAATACTGTACTGGCCGTAGCATTATGCCCCGTTAACGGATTACCAATGGGTTCTCCCTCTAAGTCCCATAGCCGTAGGGTCTGATCGCGACTGGCACTGACAATGTACTGACCGTCCAGGCTAAAGGTGGCCGCCACCACGTCACTGAGATGCCCCTTAAAGGATTTGCCAATTTGATTACCGTTACGATCCCATAGCCGCAGGGTGCGATCGCGACTAGCACTAACAAACCTCTGACCATCCGGGCTAAAGGCAATCATATTCACATCATCTCTATGCCCCGCTATCGGATTGCCTATGGGATTTCCCTGCAGGTCCCAAACGCGAATGGTACGGTCATCACTGCCGCTCACCAACAGTTGACCATCAGGGCTAAACACCACCGTATTCACATTGTCCCCATGGGCCGCTATCGGTTGTCCCACCGAATTCCCCTGCAAGTCCCATAGACGAATGGTCTGGTCATCGCTGCCACTGGCCATGAGTGACTGCGTAGGGTGAATGGCCACTGCATTGACCGGTCCCTCATGGCCGCTCAGGGTTGCGATCTGATTCCTTTGACGGTTCCAAAGTTTAACGGTGTTGTCAGTACTACCGCTCACAATGGTTTGCCCATCAGAGCTAATATCCACCGATAACACTGCCCCCCTATGCTCTTGAAAGAGAGCAATCTCATTCCCATCGACATCCAACAATTTCACCGTGCGATCACTGCCCCCTGTTACCAGAGCTTGTCCATCGCCGCTGGCGGCCATGGCATTTACTGCACCGTCATGAATCGTGATGGCTTTACGCTGCACTATATTGGGCAAATCCCAAAACCGCAGTGTAGAATCTTCACTGCTGCTGAGAATCGTTTGTCCATCGGGACTAACCGCAACAGAATACACATAGTATTCATGGCCAATGAGCGGCGGTCCCACAGGCTGTCCATCTCGACTCCACACCCGCACGGTGTTGTCGTCACTGCCGCTGATCAACCACTGGCTATCAGGGCTAAAGGCCAGGGACATAACATTATCACTATGGCCTTCAAACTGATGCAGCAATTTCCCTTGTCGGTCCCATAGGCGCACCACCTTATCTGCACCACCGCTAGCGATAAGACTGCCATCGGGACTAACAGCCACCGTAATGACAGCGCCCTGATGAGCCCGCAATGTGTTTAGCCGCTTACCCTCGGCACTCCAAAGGTGAATCAGCCCATCTTGCCGACCACTGACAATCTGGGTTCCATCGGCGCTAAAGGCCACCGACCAAACAAGACTTTGGCCATCCGCCTGGAATGGAGGGTATAAGAGTTTTCCTTGACGATTCCATAGCCTGACGGTGCCTCCTTGATCGCCACTGGCAATGGTTTGACCATTAGGGCTAAACGCCACTGTCTTTACATGGCCCCAATGCCCGGTAAGGGGCTGACCCAATGGATTACCCTGCAAATCCCACAGCCGCACTGTTTGATCAGAACTGGCACTGGCAATGGTTTGACCATCGGGGCTAAAGGCCACCGACCAAATGTCATCGGTATGGCCTGTAAAGGGTGAACCGATGACATTACCGTCCCGATTCCATAGCCGCACAACGTTATCAAACCCACCGCTAGCAATGGTTTGTCCATCGGGGCTATACACCGCTGACCAAACCGCATCGTCATGGCCTTGCAGACGGTTTTTCTCTGTTGTTGCGCCAATGGCATTTCGCAAGGTAGAGCGCACAGAAGAGCGCAGTTCTAACCGCCGCGACCGACTTTTTCCCACCAATGAGAGCGCCTCTAAAAGTCCCTCCACCGGTTGAGTTATCAGAGAACGGCTGACTTCACCGGCCTTCTTGTCTAATGCTAGACGGCTCCTGCTTCTAAAGGCAACTACCCCTGCTAAGGCTGCCACTAGAAACAACGCACTCATCCCTGCCAGTAAAAACTGCAAAATTACCGTTCGTCTCTTTTCACGCCTGGCCTCTGCTGCCACAGCATTTTGACTGGCGGTAATAAAGGCTTGTTGTTCTGTTGTGACAGCAGGGGTTTTCTGATGCTTTTGACAGTCCTGTAGCCATTGGGTTGCGATCGCACTCTCAACTCCTCGCAACAATAAATCATCACTTTGATTTTTCTGTTGCCACTCAAGAGACCGCTGTAACCATTTTGTATGGCTTTGCACATAAGCACGATCCGTATCCAGAGTACGAATCAGATTATTAAAATGAGTCGTAAAATTACCCCGCTGTTGACTAAAGTCTAGCCACTGCACCTTGGCTAGCTGAGGATGTAAGTTAGCCGTATTCACAGGTTGATGCAAAATGGTGATAAATCGCTTATTAAACCGAGCGCCATGGTCTACTTCTAATTTGCAATAAGGAGAGTTGACAGACCGGGGCGACAAAATAAACAAAAAATTATCAGACACCTCAATGCCGTGATAAATCTCTCGTTGGAAATTGACACTGCCAGCAGCAATACTTTCTTGATCAAACCAGGTGGTTTTTCCCTGACTTTGCAACGCGCTGTTTATTTTACGAGCAATGTCGGCATCAGCACTAGAATAAGAAATAAATACATCAACGGATGACAGCGGTGGCTGGCTTAAACTGGCTTGAATAAATTCACGATGAAAATCTGTTGCTGGATGAACTGTGCGCCCCACAGCAGTTTTTAACCAGGCTTCTCCATGGCGTAAATCATACCCTCGTAATAATATACTAGGGTTTTGTTGTTGTCGTTTCCACTTCAGGGCCTTAACCAACAAGGTTTTGTGCTGAGCGTAGTAAACCGCATCTTGATTAAGGGTCTTAATTAAATCGCTTTCATCTAGCTGATAATCTTCTCTACTCAAGTTATCAGTCAAATCAATATACTGTAATGACGTTAGTTCTGATGGATTCTCAGCGGATCCTAGTGGACGTACTAGAAGAGGAATAACTCGTTTTTTCAACGTCAAAGCATATTTTAATTCATATTGACAATATTGAGATTGCAGCGAATCTGGCGATAGCAAATACACCATGGCATCAGCTTCCTCAATACCTCGACTCACTGCTCGTTTAAAGGCTTCTCCGGTGGGGATATCTGTCTGATTACTCCACACTGTAAATCCCTGTCGCCGTAGCGATCGCCGAATATTATCCATAATTTTGGCATCAGCCTGGGCATAGGCTAAAAACACCTGAGTCATCATGTTGTTAGCATTTTTAATGCTTTCAGTAATGAACTCACAGTGCAAGTCAGTGGGTATACAGGGGCGTTGTTCGTCTTTAAATGTTTGTTTAAGCCATGTTTCCGCCAGCTGTCGAGCTTCTCCTAACAACAAAAACTCTGTCTGTTTCTGCTGTCGTTTCCAGGCCAGGGCATTGGTTAAAAAATGGGTATGATTTTCCACATAGTCTTGATGACGATGGAAAACCTGCTCTAGATCTGTTAAAGATTGCTCAAAGTCATCTTGATCTTCGCGCATGTACACCCAATTGATTTTGCCAATCTGGGGGTTCATGTTAGGAAAACTGGAATGCAATCCTTTATTCTGATAGGTATGCCATTGAATATCAGTCCCGCTAGGATTGCGCTGTTGCCAAATCTTTTGATCGATGTATTCTACGTGCAACAGTGGAATAATTCGTTTTTGGTAACGTAACGCAATGTCAATTTCTTTAGTGCAGTAGGCTGAGTTAACCGAATGGGGAGAGATAACAAATAGAAAATTATGAGATTTTTCAATGCCACTATCGATTTGATTTTGAAAATCAACAGCTAGGGGAATGTCGTTAAAATCACACCAAATTCGATGACCAGCCTTTGTAAGCCGTTCATATAGCTTGCGCACAAAGGCCTGACTATCAGCTCGACCATAGGAAATAAAAGCATCATAAACATCACCCATAGCAGATATCGAGAGGCACTTGCCGTCCGTCAAACTTGACATTACCCTAGCGTATACTCGACTTAATATTCTAGTGATGGGCCAAGTTTAAAGATTGTTGTAGCACAGCGATTATATATTCACCGTGTATCTTTACCTTAAACACTTGACGTTAATGCTGCCCTTAAGGCCACATTAAAAATAATTGAGTTCAATCTCAATCCGTGTCTCTGTACCTGCCACCAAAAATGCAGCATCTCCAAAATCAGGCGGTCCTGTCAGCGCCACAGGATTTCGCGAAAACCCAAACCCTTCAGCAGGTATGCCAACAAAGTTACGGTTAAACTCGTTATCACCATTGGCATCATGAAAAACCGAGATTGCATAGCTGCCAGGGTTTAGATCTTCAAAGGTGGCTACTAAAGGCCCCTCTACCATCTCAATACATAGTGTCTGCACGGCTTCCTCTCGACTACTGGGGAAGCCATTACTGCTATTAAAGAGGTTCAAACAAACCTGTCCCTCAGGTTTACTAACACCGCTAATTTCTACCGCCAGCTGAGTTTGTTCTAGTTGCCCATGGGCTGGAAAGCTGCCCAATGTAATGCTTATGGTGGTCATCATCAGAATGATAGCTAAAACACGTTGACTATGCATTTACAACCTCCTAATGAACGTTTAATAGCAAACCAATTAACTTTACGTGCTAACGCTTATCCTATCCGAACCCTTTAATCAAACCCGTCTAGTCTACTAAATGTTTATAACTAATCAGTAGAAAGCTGCGTCAGCTGGCAAAATCTTCCTAACCCAATAGTTCTGTGGCGTTTGCTACACTCATTGGCCTAGCAGAACATTCACCCTGGATCGCATCACAGCCAATTTCGTTTAACCAAGATATCTGTTGACTGGTGTTAACCCCCTCAGCAATTGTTGTTAGTCCTAGAGACTTGCATAGCGAAATAATTGACGCTGTAATGACCTGATTGCCCTCGTTTAAATCAGCGGGGTTGATAAAGCTTTGGTCAATTTTAAGGCCCTGCACCGATAGCTGATGCAAATATCGTAAACAAGAATATCCTTTGCCAAAGTCGTCAATTACCACACCTACACCCATAGCTTGTAGTCGATGCAGTAATGTTTTTGTTGACTCAAAATCTTGCACCAAGATACTCTCTGTAATCTCAAGTACTAAACTGTTCCTAACAGGAGTATTGACGGCTAAAATCTTTTCTAGCTTATCTAATAGTGATTCCTCTAATTGTTCATCTAAGAGATTGATATTAACCTTCAAAGAACAGTTAGGAAAAAGGGATTGCCAACGAGTCAACTGTTGACACGCTGTTTGCAAAACCCATTCATCGATGGATGCAATCAAACCGATTTCCTTAGCAACATCAATAAATTCTTCCGGCAACATTAGGCCTTCTTCAGGGTGCTGCCATCGGAGCAGGGCTTCAAAGGCTTCATTTTTTTGAGTTTTTAGATTAACAATAGGCTGATAATAGAGTAGAAATTCTCCATTTCCCATGGCATTGCGCAGGCTATTCTCGATTTGCAGTCGTTTTACCGCCTGTAAATGCATGTTGGAATCGAAAATGACATATTGACCACGACCACTATGTTTAGCCCAATACATAGCTACATCAGCATCTCGCAAAAGTTCAGAAGCTTTGTAGTGATGATTTTGACTAGATAGGGCAATACCAATACTGACCCCAGGAAATAGCTCACGATCAGCAATACTTACTGGAATTTTCAAAACTTCTAAAATCCTTTCTGCCACCATAACGGCTTCTGAAAGGTCGCTAATCTCTTCTAATAAGACAACAAACTCGTCGCCACCGATACGAGCGGCCAAATCTGTTTCACGGATAATGAGCTTGAGTTTTGTAGAAATGGCTAATAAGAGTTTATCGCCCACCAGGTGCCCAAGACTATCGTTAACCAACTTAAAGTTGTCAAGGTCTAAGAACAGCACAGCCAGCTGACTCTCGGGATATCGTTTGGTTCTTTTTAGGGCCAGTTCCAGACGTTCAATCAATAAGCTGCGGTTTGGGAGCCCCGTCAATTCATCATGGAAAGCGTCATGTTTAAGCTGTTTTTCTGCTTTGATGCGATCGCTTATATCTTGAATAACGGCTAAGGTATGTCTTGAGTTACCTTGGGCATCTCGCACAATAGAGACCCCGGTACTGCTCCAAAAGAAACTACCATCTTTACGCAAATAGCGTTTCTCATGAAAAATATAGGGAATCTCATTGAGAAATAAACTTTCGGTTACTACTTTGAACTGATTTCGATCATCAGGATGAGTAATTTCTATAATAGATTTAGCTAGCAGTTCTTCGCGTGAGTAGCCAAGCATTTGGCAAAACTGAGGATTCACATCAATAAACTTGCCGTCTAAAGTGCCATTGGCTAAACCCACAGCCGCTTGATTATAAATACTCCGATAACGTTCTTCGCTATCCTTAAGAGCTAGCTGTGTCTGACGACTTTCAGTGATATCGACTGCTATAGAAATAGCTACTTGACGACCGTCTGGTAGCTGTTCCAATGGTGCGGTGCTAAATTTCCAAATAAGCTGCTTATCATTGGCCGTATTAATAATGGCTAAGGTCCCGTCTTCTGTATGGGTGGAAAAGTTGTATTTTGGAGCAATCCCATTTTTGAGGATGTAATCTGCATTGTCTCCGTAGACTAACTGGGCCCATGCTTGAGTAGTGGGAACATCTTTTTGGGTATATCCTGTTAATTCTGTCCAGGTCCGGTTAATATGCAGAACTTCACCATCTTCGGCGTGGATCATAATAGGAAAGGGGGCAATTTCAATTGCCTGCCGAAAACGCTGTTCACTTATACGTAAACGCTCTTCAGCTTGTTTGAGATCGCTAATATTCTGGACCAGCATGAGAACTTCATCTGCGCTGTAGGGAACAACCCTTACCTGTTCAATTTGGAGGTGGCCATTAATTGAGACCGTATGTTCATAAGCTTGAATCAATTGCGTTGATAATGCTTTTTGGATTGCATCCATGCGTTTTTGGGCTAACTCTGGCGGGAGTCTATCAGCCACATGGGTTCCTACCCAACTCTCTGGTTTATCGCCTAATACTGGGAAATTTGGGGAGGCTAAAAACTCTAAATAAATCCCAGCTCGATTAATGCGCATAATCAAGTCAGGCAGTGCCGCTATCAATGCTTGATAATGGGCTTTACTGGCCTTTAACTTAGCCGAAACTTTTTGACGACGTTTAATTTCTTGGTTTAGCTTAAAGTTGTATATGATAAGCGCAACCAAACTTGCCACCAGACTACAGATAGCCGGACCCAGGATAGTATGGCTTATTACCAACCCTGGAGGTAGGCCATACCAGCCCATCCATACTTCTGAACTACTAAACCATACATCAAAATCCATAGGGGAAGCCTGGGGCAAAACTTCTTATACCGTAGTCTGCACTACCCTTATGCATACTCCTACACAATATGGGGTAAAACTATGCTTGAACGTTTTCAAAGACATACTAGTAACTTTATTTGTAGTTTGCAGTAGTCGATAGGTCGCCATTAATCCTTAGCATGATTTACCTTTTCTTAATTTGAAGGAGTCTAAATTATAAAGCCGGATATCAAAAAGTAGGTAATTGAGTCTAACGACGAATCACTTAGCTAACAAAAGATGTCCTAAATAAAAACCGCTTTGGGGATGTATAGAATGATTAGTGCTGAACTCCAGTCCTTAAAGCATGAATCCGTAATTCGATTATTATTTTTCTTTGGTATTCTCTTATTAATGAGCCTTTGGGAGACGTATGCCCCTTGCCGTCGTCTTTTGATACCTAGACGGATACGTTGGCTGAACAATGGTGGATTATTGATTCTAGGTACTGTGATTTTGCGAGCCATGTTTCCCCTGGCATTAGTGGGTGTTGCAGCCACTGGAGCAAATCAGCAATGGGGATTATTTTATGTTATTGCTATTCCCCACTGGCAGGTCGTTCTACTGTCCATCATTTGTTTAGATTTCACCACCTATTTACAGCATGTTTTGTTTCACGCCCTACCAGTACTCTGGCGACTCCATAAGGTACACCATGCCGACCCAGATTTTGACGTCACAACGGGTTTACGATTTCATCCTCTCGAAATTTTGCTATCAATGATCGGTAAAATTTCGATTGTTCTGTTGTTGGGCATCCCGGTTATCGCTGTTTTATTGTTTGAAGTGATTCTCAATGCCACGTCAATGTTTAACCATGGGAATGTCTATTTACCCTCTAAGCTAGATTGTTGTTTACGTTGGTTTATTGTTACTCCAGATATGCATCGCATTCATCATTCGGCCATTACTCAAGAAACCAATAGCAATTTTGGCTTTAATCTTCCCTGGTGGGACTATCTTTTGGGCACCTATCGGCATCGTCCTGCCATGGGCTATAAAGAGATGATTATTGGGCTTACGGAATACCAGAAAAATCGACGAGTGACCCAGCTCCATTGGATGTTGATACTTCCTTTTCTAAAGCCTTTAGAAAAGCCTTTATCCTAGGGGGAATAGGCTGAAGGAAACAGGGAGTTCGCTGACAAAACTTGCTAGGCAGTAGGCAGTTAACTCCCCATGGTTAAGGGACAGGTAAGATAGTAATTAGGTAGGACATTTACCCATCTATGGAGCAACAGCCCGAAGCTCAGACTGCTCAACTAGAAGCGACCGATGATAATTTAGCCTGGCTACCCCAGCTCCCACGGGAAATATGGATTTTAGCAACTGGTCAACTGCTGCTATATATTGGCCAAGGCTTTACCCTGGTCTATGCGTCCATTTACTTTGTTAATGAGCTGGGCTTTTCACCCACCCAGGTGGGGTTAGCCCTTAGCAGCAGCGGTCTAGCTGGGGTGGCCGGACGATTTTGGTCAGGCTATGCCATCGACTCTGAATTTTGGGGTCGTCGTCGCACCCTAATGTTATCGGCTGTGGTCACGGCATTAGCCTGCTTTTGTTTAGCCTTTGCCAATACGTTTACCCTGTTGGTGCTGGGCAATATGCTCCTGGGATTAGGGGTGAGTCTCTACTGGCCTGCCAATTTATCCGTTACCACCGACCTGACCACAACAGAAAATCGAACAGAAGCCTTTGCTCTAACAAGGCTGGTGGACAATTTAGGACTGGCCCTGGGGGCTCTGCTAGCAGGGCAGTATGTGGCCATGTCTGGTAACTACAGTCTGCTGTTTATTCTTAAAGGGCTGACCTATTTCCTATTCGCAGGGGTTATCTACATCGCCATTGCAGAAACGCGCAAACCTCAGACAGAGGAACGCAACGTGTGGCATGACTGGTGGCAGGCATTGCGCGATCGCACCCTGCTGACCTTCCTTAGCGCCAACATTATCTTTACTATCTATGCCGCCCAACACACCAGCACGTTACCGCTGTATCTGGCCAATTTTATTCCCCACGGCAACACAGACACCGGCTTTTCAGAACAATGGATCAGCTACTTTTTCGTCTGGCAAGTTTTGATAAAAATTGTTTTTCAGCTGCCCATTACCCGGCTGGTCAAAGCCATCAACCATGTCTCAATTTTGCTAGTGGCCCTCACCATTTGGAGCATTGCCTTTTTCCTCCTATGGTTCATTGGAATCACCCCCATCAGCGCCCTCCCGTTTGCGATCGGTGCTTTTAGCCTTATCGCCCTAGCCGAAATCCTATACTCTCCGGCGGGTGTGTCCCTGATCGGCGATATCGCCCCGCTCAATCTAAGGGGCATCTACTTTTCTCTAGAATCTCAATGCTGGTCTATCGGCTTTACCATCGGTCCTGCCCTGGGTGGTTGGGCGTTAGATCATCCTGAAACCGTAGGTGCTAACCTGTGGCTATATCTGATTACGGGAGGCTTTGTAGCCAGTCTGATTTTGGCAATCTTAAAGCAGCAGCTTGCTGTGGGCAATGAGAATGATTTGGCAGCAGCTAATAGTCTTTGAGTACGATCAATCTCTAGGGATAGGAGAGAATAAGAATGGGTCAATTGCACAAAATTCTGCAGGGTGGCCACAAGGCATCACCCTTACCAAATATTTACAGGCAACAGAGTTATCTATG
>JAHQVZ010000049.1 GCA_019634055.1 Leptolyngbyaceae cyanobacterium MAG.088 | reverse complement strand
TGCAATTGCCTACCACGTCAGCAAATCCCTCACTCAGCTATACCCAAACCGGGAAATGGTCGAAGGCAGCGAATGCGCCGTTGACCTGGAAGCCTATGCTCACAACGGTCAGTGCAGCATTACCCTCAAACAGGTTTTTCACAACCATGTACCCAGCTACTGGGATGGCAAACACCAGCGCACCTATCAACAAGCCGAAAACGCCCGGTTTGAAGTCAGCTGGCAGGGCCATACGTTAGATGTGCTGCTCATGACCTGGAAAGAAGGATGGAGTGGCACTAACTATTATTGGATTCTGGCAGATACCTTTTCTTTGGCCGATAGCTTTTTTGCCGCCGTTTGCGATTGGAATTCAGAAGTTCGTGATGAGCTGCTAGTGTTTGAAGATGGTTACTGGGCTAAAAGTCCCAGTCTCTTTAAAGAAATCCAGTCAGCTACCTTTGATAACCTGGTCCTCGGTGGCAGCCTAAAAGAAGACATTAAAACAGACCTGCAAGACTTTTTTGCCGCCCGCGCTACCTATGGTGAGTATGGTGTCCCTTGGAAGCGTGGAATCTTGTTAATTGGCCCTCCTGGCAACGGGAAAACCCATACCGTAAAAGCTTTGGTGAATCTATTGGCACAACCCTGCCTTTACGTTAAAAGCTTCAAAGCAGAACATGGGCCAGCCAGTAGCAACATTAAAAAAGTCTTCAAACGGGCACGCCAACTAGCCCCCTGTTTGCTCATCTTAGAAGATTTAGATTCCCTGGTGGATGATGAGAATCGTTCATTCTTTTTAAATGAGCTCGATGGGTTTGCGGCCAATGATGGCATTGTTACCGTTGCTACAACCAACCATCCCGAAAAATTAGATGTGGCTATCCTAGAACGTCCTAGCCGTTTTGACCGCAAGTATAACTTTGCCCTACCGGCCTTAAAAGAACGGGATACCTTCATTCGTCAGTGGAACGAAAAATTACGTCCCGAAATGCATTTAACAGATGTGGCTGTAGAGACACTAGCCCATGAAACAGAAGGGTTCTCATTCGCTTATCTACGAGAACTGCTGTTAGCCATGATGGTGCGCTGGATGCATCAGCAAACCTCTGGCGCGATGCCATTGATTGCCTCAGAGCAGTTAGCACTCCTCAAAACCCAAATGAAAAGCCTAGAAACAATTTAATTTCCCTTGCTTCCAGGCTCTGCCTGGAGCAGGGCAGCGCCGTCACCAAAATCTGGGACTAAGCTATGGATTTCGTCCTAAACAAGGATGTACTCGAATAAATCAACAATGCCGTCCAAATAAAGCTAAAACTGACTAAATGCGTCTGCGTAAACGGTTCTCGATACAAAAACACGCCTAACACCAACTGAATCGACGGGGCCATATACTGACAAAACCCCAACGTCGCTAACGATAATCGCTTCGCCGCATTGTTAAACCACAATAGCGGCATCGATGTCGCCACCCCAGCCCCAATAAACAACAACGTCAGCCCAGAACTACTGCCAAAGCTGCCAGTCCCCGTTGCCCCCCAGTAAAAAATGATCATCAATGCCACCGGAGTCATCAAGGCTGTTTCTACAGCTAACCCGGTCATGGGAGCCACCGCTACCATCTTTCGCAACAATCCATACAGAGCAAAGGTGCCAGCTAACCCCAACGCAAGCCAGGGCACAGAACCAAATTGCCAAATAAAGTAGCCCACCCCCACCGTAGCCAACGCCACAGCTATTTGCTGACCAGGGTAAAGCCGTTCTCGTAATACAACAAACCCCAACAATACCGATACCAACGGATTAATAAAGTACCCCAGACTAGTCTCCACCACCCGGTCGGCATTCACACCGTAAATATATAGCCCCCAGTTAACGCTCAAAAGCAAGGCCGTTAACAACAAACCCAAAACATGACGCCGGGAGAGCTTTTTCAGTTCTGATAATCGTTTCTGCAGGGTCAAAATCAGCCCTAAGAACACCAGTGACCACAACATACGATGACTCAAAACTTCGATGGCTGAAGCCGAGTGAAAAAATTTCCAATAAATGGGGAGCAGCCCCCAAGAACCGTAGGCAAGAAAAGCGTAGAGCGGACCAGTTTTTGTATTCACAGGTTCGATACCGGTAGAAGGCACTTTACCCTAACAGCTACCTCTTCTTAGACACCATCTATGGGATGCATACGGATCCGCGATTCCTTAAATAGATGTAAACTTTTACAAAGTGTCGCCCTTAAGAGGTATTCCTATGGCCACCGGATTTGGCAAAGTTCAACCTAAAACTAAGGTGTCTGAAGCCACCAAACGCCGTAAGCAGGCCTCTGAGGAAATGGACCAGCGGCGCTCCTCTGGTGACCCTGAGTTTGAGGTACACATTCGCATTAAAGATAAAAAGCAGTGGTACCCAGTGGGTGTAATCGCTGTAAAACGCTCAGCTGATATTGATCGCGCTATCTTTTCTAGCGAAGAAGATTTGCTCCAGGGGGCGTTTCGGATTTATCCTATCTTGCGAAAAAATAAAACCAACCTGGAATATGGTTATCGGGTCAAAGCTTTCAAAGATGAGCCCATTACCCTAGCTGTGCCTCCAAAGCCTGGGATAGCAGGTGGGCTACAGGCCATTGGCAACCAGGTTAAGAGCAGCGTAACTGGCCTATTCAAGCGCTAATCAGAAACGATAAACCGTTGAACGAGACCGCCCATCAGACCGATCATGTTATTCCTCGGAGGGTGAGCAATGCTCACCCTCCGGCGTTTAATGAGGGCTGGGTATATTGCGATGTTTTGCCTAACGACCAGCTGCCCACTACCGTCCTCGACTATTACACCCACCATTATCGCCACTCAGACCGCGCCACTTGGCAAACTCGCATCGAAACAGGCCAAATTCTCCTCAACGACCAGCCGACCACTCCTAAGACCCTAGTCAATGCTGGGCAACGCCTCAGCTACCATCGCCCCCCATGGCAGGAACCGGCAGTTCCCTTAGAAATAGGCACTCTCCACGAAGACGATGTGCTCCTGGTCGTTAATAAACCGTCAGGCCTGCCCGTACTTCCCGGTGGTAATTTCCTGCAGCACACGCTGCTATGGCAACTGCGTCAGCGCTATCCTACCGCTGCGCCTATCCAACGCTTGGGTCGCGGCACCTCGGGCATCATGCTGATCGCCAAAACCAAAGCTGCCCGTGCCCATCTCAGCCGACAAATGCGCCAGCGTAGCCTGGGTAAAACCTACCGTGCCCTCATCGGCCCAGCACCTGACCTACCTGACCAGTGCACCATCACCCATGCCATCGGCAAAATTCCCTATCCCCAGCTGGGCCATATCTATGCCGCTAACTCGGACGGGCTTGATGCCCACAGCGCCTGTACCGTAGTCCAGCGATCGTCAAATAGCACATTGCTAGATGTCAATATCCTCACGGGCAGACCCCATCAAATTCGTATTCATCTGGCGGTCATGGGCTATCCACTTGTGGGGGATCCACTCTACATCTCTGGCGGGCACCCCCACCCAGAAGGGAAAGCCATCCCCAGCGATTGTGGTTACTGGCTCCATGCCCATCAACTGTCCTTTGTACATCCAGCAGGGAAACGAATGACGCTGACCTGTGAACCACCATCACCATTAGTTCCTAATGCCTAGGGATGCAAGAGATTCTATCTGCGGCTAATATCAACATTGGCCCGCTTTACAAGACCCAAATCTATGACTGACCTCACTGCCAGCCGCATTGAAAAAGATTCCATGGGGGAAAAGGAGATTCCCTCGGACGCTTATTACGGTATTCAAACTCTGCGGGCAGTGGAGAATTTTCCCATTAGTGGTCTGAAACCACTGCCCACCTATGTGGATGCTTGTTTGTTGATTAAAAAAGCGGCTGCGATCGCAAACGGTGAACTCGACTGCATCCCCACCGACCTGTCCCAGGCCATTGTCACCGCCGCCGATGAAGTGCTCAAAGGCAATCTGCGCGACCAGTTCATCGTAGATGTCTACCAAGCCGGGGCAGGCACCTCTCACCATATGAATATCAATGAGGTACTGGCCAATCGGGCCTTAGAACTCCTGGGCGAGGAAAAAGGCAACTACAGTCGCGTCAGCCCCAACGACCATGTGAACTATGGGCAGTCCACCAATGATGTGATTCCTACGGCAATTCGCATTGGCGGATTGCTGGCGTTGGAGCACACGCTGTATCCGGCGTTGGCGGGTGCGATCGCCACACTCCAAACCAAAGCCACCGAATTTCAAGACATCGTCCGCTCTAGCCGCACCCACATGCAAGATGCCGTCCCCATCCGCCTGGGCGAAAGCTTCCGCGCCTGGGAAGTCATCCTCACCGACCATCTGCGTCGTCTGCGCACCGCTGCTCAAGATCTTTTCCTACTAGGCCTCGGCGGTAGCGCCACTGGCACCGGCCTCAACACCCATCCCCAATACCGTCACCGTGTGGCAGAACTCCTAGCAGGCTTTACGGGTCAGCCCCTCACCAGCGCCCCCCATCTCATGGCCGCCATGCAAAGCATGGCCCCCTTTGTTGCCGTCTCCAGCGCCCTGCGCAACCTGGCCCAAGACCTGGTTAAAATCTCCCACGACCTGCGCTTGCTAGACTCTGGCCCCAAAACTGGCCTCAAAGAAATCCAGCTGCCCCCAGTACAACCAGGCTCCTCCATCATGCCGGGTAAATATAACCCCGTCATGGCCGAAATGACCTCCATGGTTTGTTTTCAGGTCATGGGTTACGATCAAGCCATCGCCTGCGCTGCCCAGGCCGGTCAGCTAGAGCTAAACGTAATGATGCCCCTGATCGCCTATGACCTGATCCACAGCATCGAAATCCTTGGTAACACCATCAGCGCCCTCGACAAACGCTGCCTGGCCGGTATTACCGCCCGTCCCGAACGCTGCCGCGACTTTGCCGAAGGCAGTTTAGCCCTGGTCACCGCCCTCAATACCCACATCGGCTATCTGAATGCTGCTGCCATTGCTAAAGAATCCTTAGAAACCGGTAAGTCCATGCGCCAGCTCGTGTTAGAAAAAAACCTGATGCCAGAAGCTAAACTAAACGAAGTACTCGACCTGGAAAAAATGAGTCAAATCCCCCAGTAAGTTGGGTTGAGCTTTTATTTATCTGGAAATTAGGGATAATATTTGCTGACGAAACCCAACACCACCGAAACGTCCAAACCACGACAATCATCTCCATCACCCATGACCTCATACCAAGCCGCTCCTAACCCCTACGAACTCGAATCCGAAGCCTGGTGGGTCCAACAATGGGTAGACCTGCTCAACTCTTATCGCTTCAAAAAGCGTCTAGAACGCGGTCGCCGCTACGCCCGTGAAGGTCATATTCTACGCTTGGAATTTAATGAGTCTAAAGTCTATGCCTCGGTACAAGGCACCGCTGACGACCCCTATAAGCTTTCCATCTGGATTGATCGATTTGCCGACGAAGACTGGGATTTCGTGGTGGATACGTTATCTAAAAAAGCTCTCTACTCAGCACAGCTCTTGGCGGGTGAGATGCCCGCTGACATTGAGAGTGTGTTTACGGCCAACGGCTTAAGCTTATTTCCCTTCACCCTGGCAGACGTGCATTCCAAGTGCAATTGCCCCGATCCGAAAAACCCTTGCAAGCATATTGCCGCCGTGTACTATCAGCTCGCCGATGCATTTCGAGAAGATCCCTTTGTTCTCTTTCAGCTGCGGGGTCGTACCAAGGAACAAATTATTGCTGCCATTCGCGAAAAGAGACAACAACAGGTAGACGAAAATCCTGTCGAAACCGTTACTGAAGAGACTGAAGAAGTTGTTGTTGCACCTGAGCCAAAATCCCAAACCCTTAACCTGGAAAACTTCTGGCAATATGACGACGCCCTCGATTCATCACTTGTCGTGATTACACCAGCAGATCAAACCGTCTTAGATCTCTTAGGGCCAATGCCTTTACCTGCCAGCGACGCCCAGATCCTAAGTGCCCATTTTCAAAGTCTGTATCAAAGTGTCGCCCAACAAGCCATGATGTCTGCACTCAGTTAAGTGGCCCCTGGCAGTCTATAGGCAACTGAAGTTAACATTGGCAAACGTTGGTACGCCCAATATCGAGTTGACTAGCGTGGTTATAGTCAGACCCACTAGTTTTGCTAGGTTCAGGGGATAACCAATTTGCTTATGACCAATGCTTATCTGATAAAGGATTGACTATGAAAAACTTCCTGAAGAAAGCGTGCATCTTTTGCTTAGGTTTAATTTTAGTTATCTCCATTGCCCAACCTGCCATTTCAGTAGAAGGCTCAAAGACCGAAAAAATTCAAGAGCTTTTGGAATTGACCATGCCCGAGGGACGCTCTGAAGAAATGGTGACCCTGGTCATAAATTCGATGAAACCCTCTTTCCCTGGAGTTCCCGAAGAATTCTGGTCTAGAGCAATTTCGAAGTTTAGTTCTTCAGACTTAAATGACTTGCTTACTCCCATTTATGACCAGTATTTTAGCGATGAAGAACTAGACGCCATGATCGAGTTTAATCGCTCTGCGATCGGTCAGTCCATCAATTCGAAAATGCCCCTGGTCACTCAGGAAAGTTATATTGCTGGCCAACGGTGGGGAGAACGAATTGCAACAGAAGTCCTAGAGGAATTGGCCACTGAAGGGTTTACTCAATAATCTGCGCCCTTGCTCTTTTAAAAGGGAACAGGGCTATTGAACTGCAATCGTTTCTGTGTAATGGGATGAACCAATTGAAGCGACTTAGCATGGAGATACATCCGGTCCATGGGCGTCCCCGATCCATATAACGAATCACCCAAAATAGGAGCATTTAGTCCCTGACAATGGGCTGCATGCACCCGAAGTTGATGTGTGCGGCCTGTTTGGGGCATAAACGTTACCCTGGGGTGGCTACCTGTTTGCAACAGTTCAAAATACGTCACGCTAGGTTTCCCAGACTCTTTATTTACAGATTGTTTGGGACGTTCGGTAGGGTTTCCAAAAAGCGGTAAATCAATTACTCCAGTTGTCTTAGCAATGGGCCGACTGAGAATAGCCTCGTAGGTTTTATGTATCTGGTGCTTAGCAAACTGCTGATTTAGGACTTTATGTACAGTGGGGGATTTTGCCAGAACTAAAATGCCAGACGTAGCCTGATCAAGGCGATGAGCCACCTGTAAAAAAGGCTGATTTAGCTGGTAGCGCAGACGACTGAGCACGCTGTCCTGGAGATGGTATCGTCGCCCAGGCACCGATAGTAGTCTTGGGGGTTTATCCACCACAATCAGAGCATCGTCCTGATAGAGAATCGGCAACGGGGTGATGGGATCAGGTACCTCTGGTGCAGACACTGTCGCAATTTGTCTTAGCAACGTCCACTCTTCTGGAGAGGCATCGTAAAAATCTTCTGGATGAAATTGTTCTTGAGGATACCCCCACCAAAACTCTGCCATGGCCAGAGGCTGTAGAGCATGGGTGGCAGCATAGTGCAGTAATTTAGCGTCGGCACGCTGACAGATATTGAGGGGCGCGTTACCCAGGTAGTCGACCCAGGCAGTTAAATCTAGCCCACGGCCTTCGCCCAGTCGTTCAGCCTCGTAGGCGATTTGCATTTGCCGCTGCCACTTTTTAGACAGGGCAGTATATCGCTGCTTCAGATGTTTTATGGCTTGATCGGCTTGAGTAATATTGGTGACCAGGGGTGCTAGAACCTCATGGTGCGCCTGCTTGAGTTTACGATAGGCAAGGGCATCGTGTTGGCTTTCTTGGTTTAACGCCTGAAGTGCTTGGGTGAGGGGATCGCCTTGTAAGGTGTTTTTGTAGTTAGTGCGGCTGCGATCGCGTTCTTGTTTTTTCAGCCGATGCTTGAGCGCTAGCTGATTCAATCGACGGTCGTACCGCTTAGATATTTTCTCATGTAGAGCGCGTTCAGGTAGCTGACTCAGGCTGATAATTTTCGTCTTTAGTTGATTCAGTGCTGTCAAGACTTTGGGTTCAACCAGTGCCATCTGGACCTGGACTGTTAGCGGCGGCACCCATCCTGGTACCCGACTCTGTCCATTCGATAATCCTGAGAAGCCCTGCAGTATTTTTTGTTCGCCAGTTGCAGTTTTAGCCAGAAGCACTCCATATAGGGTGTCTGTCGATGGCTGTTGAGGAGATGCCTCCAACTGTTGCATTAACGCCTTGGCAATGGCCTCTATTTCAGGGGTCCTGGGTAATTCCATAGGGGATGGTCTAGATGTGCCTTCGTTAACATCATCCAAAATCTAGCGGTAGGGCTCAGGACGGACAGGAAATTCGGCAACTTGTATGAATTTATCCAGAGCTGGATTTAGCTGACGATAACCCTTGGTGTGTTATCAAAAAACCACTTAACAACAATAACAGGGGTACTAACCAATTTCCCCACTGCACGTAGAGCGTTTGTGTACTCCGACGATAAATGGGTTCTAGCTGAGTTTCAAACGTTTGTGGAATCGACTTCCACAATGTTTGTCCATGGGGATTCACAACAGCAGACAAGCCTGTGTTGGTGCTCCGTGCCATCCACCGATCGGTTGAAATAGCTTGCAGTACATCATTACTATGGTGCTGCTTCATCATTCGAGGGGGATAGGGATCATTGTTAGACGCTGTCAGGATAAACTCGCCTCCTTGAGCCACCTGTTGCCGAAATATCCAACCATAGGCAGAGTCATAACAGATACCCACAGCCGCTTTACCCAAGGCTGTCTCAAATTGCTGATTGCGCCCCCCTGGCAACATGGTTGTACTAATGGGAGAAAGACGAGATATGAGTTCTCCTAAGACAGATTGGAGGGGGATATATTCTCCTAAGGGTACCAATTTGATTTTGTTGTACTGTGTTGTGCTGTCAGGCGTAATCTCTACCAGGCTTTGGTGAATATGAACATCATCAGGGGGAACAGACGTAAACGTTCCCAGCCATAGAGGAATCCCGACGTCCTGCACAATGTCACTAAAAAGACTGGTCTTTTGATCCCAAATTTGAGGAATCGCACCCTCGGGTGTCAAGACAGCATCGGCTCCATCTGCAGCTAGTTTTCGATAGTTGTTGCGATACACTTCCTCAGCTCGGCGCACTCCCTGATAGCTAAGCTTTTCTCGGCTGGGGATATTGCCCTGGATAATGCCCACTTTCAGCGCCTTAGCGGGTGGGTCCTGCAACGGTTGTTGGTAAAGCCCCCAACCGATCAGATGCGCGATCGCAAATACCCCCACCGCCGCCAGCAACCACTGACGGCGTGACGAATACCGAACCAATGCCAGCAACCCATTCACCGCCACAATGACAGCCGTAATCGTTAAATGCCCCGAGAGACGAGCCAAGTGCAAAATTGCCAAATTATTAGGGCTCTGGGTAATGGCTAGGGATATCCCATACAAAGGCCCCATACTCCATAGTGCTTCTACACCACACCAGAGAGCGGTACCAACAAAAACTCGACGACCATGGCCCATCGGGACAAGTTTATGCAAAGCCGCCATGCCAATGGCCCAG
>JAHQVZ010000048.1 GCA_019634055.1 Leptolyngbyaceae cyanobacterium MAG.088 | reverse complement strand
TTGGCGACTGAACATCAATTACAAGCTCTAACAATCGCACGAGGGAACCATGCACCCGCAACTGATGATTGGAGAGTAAACTAGACGCCACCTGCTGCTCGCCAAAATCTGACCAAAGCGTCGCTATCTGCCATAGCCAGTTAAGTTGCCTTAAGGGAGACGCCGTGGGCCATACTTCTTTGAGTGAAGGCAATAGCTTAGGGTTGAGCGAACCCGACTCATTAGCAATAGCCGCTGTATCGAGCAATAGGGTTTCACGACCTGTACCCGGATTTAAGAGGGCATACGGCTGGGGCATATGCAACCGATGAGCGGCCAGCATCAAATAGGGCCACACATAGGTTGGTACAGGATCAGGGGAAACTGGTGGCAAACCAGGTTCAATGTCCAGGACAATCTTTTGATGCTGCCAAACGTAACGCTGGTCCAGATTATCAGGCACAAACTTACCCGGTGCTACGGCCCAAAGATAACGATGGGGCACAGGCATTTTACAGGAGGCACACTGGTCAGTGCCTTCTTGATTCATAGCCTGACATTCAGGATTTGGACACTTAATCACTCTCAGATACCACGCGGGGTAAGCCCATACTATAGTTGAGCACCCGGCTTCTCAGGTTGTAGCTAATTTGTCCTGACTGCAGCAAGGTTCTAACAAAATGCTCAAGGTCAGAACCGATGCGGCGTAAATTGTAATCTGTCAACGCTTCGCCTGCAGCAGCTTCAACTAAGCGGTCAAATTCTTTGTAGACCTGCTGCAGCGTTTCATCAGACCAATTAAACTCGTTATCTGGATCAACATCTAAGGTGAGCTTATTGTCCCTAGGCACAAGCTCATTATGTTCAATGTCTGCCGCAAAGATGTGGATATGGCGCGTAGTGGATTTGAGCAGCATGGACGGATTGGGTGTTTAAGACGCTTATTATTGTAAACGTTTCCCCGCAAACGCTTGGCAGACTAATTTTTAGCTTTGTGGGCAATTTACATAGGTTGATGCTTCGCGAGTGTGGCATCAAGCTTAGCAATTGAGGCCCATGGACAACTATCTGAAATTATTGTTGATTCGCCACGGTGAATCCATGGGAAATAAAGCTGGACGTTTTGAAGGGCAGTCGTCCACGCCGCTATCAGACCAAGGACAATGGCAGGCGTCTCAACTAGCAAAGTACTTAAAACATCAATTTCCTCCAACCAGAATCTATAGCAGCCCCTTACAGCGGGCGGTCGAAACAGCCAACTATCTAGAGTCTGTCACCCAATGCCCGGTACAGCTAGAAAAAGCTTTGCAGGAGCTACACCAGGGAATTTTACAGGGTCTTACTTGGGCTGAGGCTAACGAGCGCTATCCTGACATGTGCGCAGCCCTAGTGGCCACCCTTGACTATCAGCCTATTCCAGGGGCAGAAACCCTGATGGCTGCCCACCACAGGGCAATAGATTGGTATCGCACATTGTGGCAGCGCCACGAAACTGGTGATGTAGTATGGATGGTCACCCATGGAGGCTTTATGCAGTATCTCATTAGCGCGATTTTAGGCTGCGATCGCAGCTGGCAAATTCCCATTCGTCACACAGCGCTATTTGAATTTTGGTTACTCAGTCCAAAGCTAACCGACCAACATAATCCAGAACACTGGAGAATCATGAAGTTTAACGAAACCCCCCATCTAGGGAACAAAATTGAAGTTGTTAAGGCTCTCTAGGTATTCCGGAATATAGTCAAATACACCGAACTTCTAAAGTGAAATTGGAAGGTATACCATTTTTGCGGTAACCTTAATGCCCAGAACCTGGAACATCCTGAGTAATCAGATGTCAACTGTAACCGGGTATTTTCTACCGATCTGGGATAATTGCAGTGATAGTCTCTTGGAGACTGTTCCCATGTCTACGACTACACTTACCGATATCAATGACGTTTTTGGGCAAGCCCAAGACGGCAGCGTTGCAGCGCTCATTCAAATTCTCAATGAGCGCTTAGCGGATAATGGCATCCGTACCCGTGCTGTGTTCGTCGATAACGTATTGCAGCTACTGTGCGAAGCGTCGACAGACGAGCAACTTGATAAAAGCACAGTGGTTGAGAAAATTCGTACGATCCTTGAATCTATTGCCCCTAGGCGCATTCGACGGGTAAAGATCAACAGTCGTTTGGTACAAGAGCAGCAGCTCTTGTGGTTTGAGGAAATCAGCCGCGACCCAGAGAGCAAATTGCTCTGGGCAGAAATGATTACGTTGAAGCAGCCCCATTGGGTTCAACGTACCCTTCGAGATCTAAGACGTCCCAAATTGCGAGTGGACATGCCTGAAGGTGCGTCTAAGTCTGATCTCAGACATCGCCATCGGTCATTTTTAAATAATGCCATTGGTGTTCTATCCGTGGCGTTACTGCTTATAGGTATTGGCATCTGGGCCTATAAACGTTTCCTACTAGCGCCTTCAGCCACTGGCCTCCCTGCTGTCGAGCAAGAGGTCTCCACCGAGCAGCAGCCAGCAGTAGGGCAACTTCCTTTGCCCGAATCTTATGACGCCTTCGCACGGGCTGTTCGCATTGCTGAGCAGGCTGCTAAAGATGGTTCAACGGCTGCTACGTCTTCTGACTGGTTAGCATTGGCAGCGCGCTGGCAGCAGGCATCTGACCTAATGGCCGAAGTACAACCATCAGATGAGCGCTATCAAATTGCCCAAGACCGGGTGAATGCTTACAAATTTAACAGTGAGAGCCTGCTAGAGAAGGCGCGCCAGATAGTCGACTAGCTAGCTAGCTGAATACAGGTAGACCAACATCATCCCTGTTGCCATAGGTGGTGATGGGCTGACGCCCATGGACCTTCATGCTTGGCATTGAAACATTTACTCAATACTGACGCCCTTAAACGTTGTCGCCTTAGTTCTAGCCGCAACGGGAGCTGTCTTAATTTGCTGGGTGCGGAGGCGATGCTTTTGGAAATATCCTTGCCACTCGTTGGGGGCATTAAGGGTCTCGCCGCCATGGGGGGTGAGGCGTTGGCGTACTTGACAAAGGACAGGGGTGTTGACACAAGCACCAGAAATGATTACTTGCCCCTTGGTGAGGGCCGGTAGTTCCTTCAGCAAATCACGCCCAGCGGCTTCGACACCGTACTTTAAGCTTTCTTGATCCACTGGGTTCACAATGCGCATAAGAAACTGACTCATGCATTGGGAGAGCACATCAGAATCTAACTTGCCAGGACGCTGAGTGATTAAGCCCACACCCAGACCAAACTTACGCCCCTCGCTAAGAATAGTTCGCAGCACGGCTTTACACCGAGAGGGCTCTTTGGCGGGAGCAAAGCGATGGGCCTCTTCGATCAGCACAAAGACTGGGAATGGCAGGTAATTTTCATCGTCTGCTTCGATTTTGTCGCGGGCGGTATTGATGCGAGCGTGGTAACTCTGGCGCAGCATAGCGGCACAAATGACCTGCTGTTCTTCCTGGCTAATTTCGTTCATTTGCAAAACCGTCACTTGACCTGGCTCGAACAAGTCCCGTGGGGCCATGTGGTTGACCTGGTGAAAATAAGGCGAGCGGGCTAGACGGTCCAGCTTCCATTCCAGTGCTGGTGCAGATGAGCCTACTTTGTCATTACCTTCATCGTCAGCAGTTGTATCAGCTTCATAGACAGCAGCGATCAGGTCATTGACATTCCAGCGATAATCGCCACGTTTATGCTTACCCAAAATAGTAAATGCCTTGTTGAGAATCGACTGCTGGCGATCGCTCATCTCAGGCAAAAGCGTCAAAATGTCGTAATAGTCTAAGGACGACATTCGAATCTGAATATCATCGGGCGTCAGGATCTGAACTTTTGGAGCATAGCCATCGCTGGCATTAAAAGCTGGATGCCCTCGCATTTCTGCCAGGGTATTGTATTCCCCATGGGGGTCAAAGATTAAAACAGCGGCCCGGTTATAAGGTTGTAAAAATTCTTCGATCAACACGCCTGCGGTATAGCTTTTACCAGAGCCAGTACCCGCCAAAATAGCCATGTGCGTGCTGACAATTTCTTTAACATCGAGGGCAACGGGTACGCTGCCGCCGGGCCGCAACAGTAGGGACCCAATGCGAGCAGAGCCCACATCGCCTGGCTGTTTCTTGTTGACGACTTGTTGTAAACGAGCATCTGATGCAATACAAACCTTAGCGCCTGGATCGGGCGTAATGCGAGGATTGATAAACCCTAAAGCAGGATGAAAATAGCCAATGACATCCACCGTCACTTCATAAATTTCTGGATTGGGGTAAGCAAAGCCAATCAGTGACGCAATGGTCTCGGGGCTAATTTGCGTATCGGCAAAAATTCGGTCAGGCAGATGATCGATCAAGCGTCGGTCTGAAATTTTTCCTAAAATCTCCCATAGACTGCCATCGGGGGCATCAACGTTGTAAAAGACAAATTCACCAATTTTGACCCGCTTATTATCGGCAGTGATAAATACGTATTGATTACCATCTTCCCCAGGTCCCTTGACTGTACCAATCACCGGGTTACTAATATCTGGCTGAGCTGATGGAGGCATAGGGATAAGATCGAGCGGCTAACTGACACGCCAATATTACCCACTATAGTAAACCTGTATTGATGGAAAGCAACCCATCTTTAGAATGAGATCTGCAGCAATGTCCTGAAATGTGCTGTAGATAGCGGTAAGAAAGGGAGAACGGCCTCGCAGCAAGTCAAGCTTGTACGACGGCACGCTCTCCATGGGGGACATGGAAATTGACGTATAAGCTATAGCTGAGTTCCCTGGCTCAGTTGACGGGCACCAGGCAAAATGATCATGGCATCGCCAAACGAATAGAACCGATACGGCTGTTTAATTGCCTCTTGATAAAGGGTCATTAACCGTTGGCGGCCTACTAACGCACTGACCAGCATCAGTAAGCTAGAACCAGGTAAGTGAAAATTTGTAATCAACCCATCAACGACTTTCCACTGATAGCCAGGGTAAATAAATAAATTGATGGCCCCTCGATAAGCCCTCAGTTCCCCTTCTTGAGTTGCAACGCCCTCTAATGTACGCGTCGTTGTCGTCCCCACCGCATAAACATGGTTGCCCCGAGCCTTAGTGGCTTGAATCAGGTCAACGGTGCTCTGGGGTAAATCGACCCATTCCGCATGCATTTGATGGTCGGTAATGGTGTCGGTTTCCACTGGGCGAAAGGTACCTAGCCCCACATGCAGCGTCACTTCGGCCCGCTGGATTCCTTTATCTTCAAGAGCTTGAAATAAATCTGGCGTAAAGTGTAACCCCGCAGTGGGGGCCGCAACGGCACCAGGGGTTTGGGCATAAATGGTTTGATACTGCTCAGGGTCGGCATGGGAGTCATTAATATAGGGTGGTAACGGGATCTCGCCGAGGGACTCCATCAGTTTGTCGATGGGCATATCCGTTGGGGTATCAAAGGTAACGAGTCGACCATTTGTGTCGCGATCGCACGCGTCAATATGTGCTGTCAATAAAGGCTGCTCTAAATCAGGCCCAAAATGGATGGTACTGCCTGGTTTTAAGCGTCGCCCTGGTTTAACCAGCACTAGCCATTGGTGAGCCGTACGGGGTTCTAGTAATAAAACTTCAACCTTTGCTCCACTTGGTTTATATCCATACATTCTTGCCGGTATGACTCGCGTATTATTGACCACGAGGAGGTCTCCAGGAGACAGAAACCTGGGTAAGTCCTTAAAATAGGCATGGTGATGCTCAGTGGTAGATGGAATAGCCATCAGCCGTGAATGGTCTCGGGGCGTCACGGGTTCTTGGGCAATCAGGTGTGGCGGTAAATCATAGTGGTAAGCCGCTAAGGAATAATCACTGTTAGCTGATTGCTGATTGTTGGAATCATGACTATAGGCTGATTGGCAGCTATCGGATGGAGGCATAACAAACAAAAAAGCAGATGAAATACCGTTGATTTTTGGTAAAGGCCTGTTAGCAAGACCACTAAGTTGAAGGATTTAATGCCAGACTGTAACAAGATATTCTATGGACAGGCTACCTAAGGCATTCAAACGATCTAGACTGTAGCACCGCTTTATACTCATGGATTACGTTTACTATCTATCTACTGCCAGTCTTGTTCTGCGGGTTGTTGAAAGGCTACATCGCCTAACTCAACTGCCATTAGAATTCTTAAGTGTCATCCACCGCATTGATGGCTGGATTATTCGGGTACGTCTACATGAGAGCGTTTCTCAGAACACAGCTGACAATTTCCAAGCCTTTTTGGATGAAGTAGGCGGTCGCTCTAAGCCAGGCTATCGAGTCCGTATGGCTCTGTGGGGATTAGAAACGGGGCAGACGGCCGTGGATGTTATGCGCCGTTATCAGGTGGCTGTGGTTTCCCATGGCAAACCCGACCGCTATGAAATTGAAGAATTTCGTAAGCAGTTTGTACAAGGGTTAGGGTATTGCCCTGAGACGTTGGCCTAGGGACCGAGCCTGAAGCAATCAGTTGAGCACAAGGCTACGGTTTAAATTTTCAGTTTTGAGTCGGAATTGGGTTATCTGAACCTGTTTTTTTGCGTTGAGAAGATATCTGCAGAGAACAGTCAAAATAATTGAACATTGAAAATTCAGAATTTATCTAGTAGACTGTCAAACTTAAATATTCGGATTAGGGCCGTGAATAGTGAGTGGTGAATAGTGAATGGTGTTTCAAGTATGAAAGCTGCATTGCTAAGAAACACCTCTACCCGAAAATTAAAACTTGACGCAATACTAGTGCAGCGTCAACGCTAAAAATTAGGGTTGAGACAGTGCGTGGGCTTCGAAAAGCTCAGCCTACAGGGCTTCGAAAAGCTCAGCCTACAGGGCTTCGAAAAGCTCAGCCAGGAAATAGTGAGTAGTGATGGGTGTGTCAGGGTTAACCGCGTTTTAGCAGATCACTCATCTATCCTAAAATTTAGTCTTGACAGACCACTAGCCTGCAATGGCATTCACCAAATAATCTTGCAATACCAAATATCGTTTTCCGTCAGGGAGTTCTAAGTGTGAACTTCCTGCTTGAGGCTTTGTAGTATGACAGCTGACTAAGGCCACATCTATTCTGCAGGGAAGCTGGGCCAAGTGAGGATGACGGGTAAGAAATAAACGGGCAGATGTCCAAAGTTTTCGTTGCTTAGCAGGGGTAATTGACAAGAGTCCGTCTAAATCCCAATTGCCCCGACTGCGCGTTTTGACTTCTACAAATGTCAACATTTGGCTACTGAGTTTACCGCCTTGGGCGTTATAGCCTTGGGCCACAATGTCGAGTTCTCCCCAACGACAGTGCCAACGTCGATAAAGAATGTCCCAGCCTTGGTTGATCAACCAGTTTTCTACCAATTGCTCACCATAAATTCCCAGGTCTTGGTCTGGCATCGTGCTTCGTGCAAAAATTTATTCCATTGCTAAATTGCCCCGATGGGTCAAGCCGACATCACCTTCATCCGTCTAGCTGACTGTAAAATTCACCAACCCAGGGTAAGCTGGCCAAATCTTCAAAAGCGACCTGACGTTCTCGCTCTAGTTCGGCGATCCGTTTTTTCTCGGCATAACTTTGCTTTTGATAATAGGCACATTCATCAGGCTGGGTTTCTAAATCTGTTTCTTCCCAGAGTTTAAGAAAATAGCGATAGCGTTTTTCGCATAGGGTTTTCTCCATACAGGCTACGGCTGCTCGAATAATTAAAGGGGCGCGGAGAATATCTCGTTGGGTTTTCTCGTCGAGATATAGCAGATGATGGACTTGAGACAAGGGTCCGGTGGATTCAGATGCCAGGTTTCGCAACTGTTCTAGCAAGCTGATGGGGGTAGAATCTGATACGGTTTCATCAACAGTTTGCCACTGTAGCATCATGCGCCAGAGGGCTCGATGATGGGAAAAACTCAGCTGTAGGTCCCGTTCTTCGAGGGCCTGTTTAACGGCCTGACGATTGTTAGGCATGTGAATGTATATGCGCAACAGCCAGCCTTCTGCTTCTTCAAGGGCACTTTTTTTAATCGCCGCTTTAAACTTTTTGGGAGCCTCCTCAGGGGATCGTCGCTGTCGACGCACCTGGGCTAAAAAGTTTTCAGCTAACAGTGGTACTAGGCGGGCATCATCCTGGCTAAAAATTTCGGCACAGTGGCGAATGTAGTGGGTGCGGGTATCGGCATTGGCAATGTCGGCCAGGAGTTTGACGATATCTTGAGAGGCTTTTTGAAATTGGTCAGCCTGCCTTAAATTGACGGTCTGTAGCGTTTGTTGAATTTGCCAGTCGAGCCATAAAGGGGCGGCGTCAACGAGGGCATTGTATTCGTCGGCGACGTGGGCCTTGAGGTAGTCGTCTGGGTCTTTGCCGTCAGGAATATTGAGAATTCGCAGCTGTACATCGCCACGATGGGCCATTTCAGCAACTTCCCCAATGGCTCGTTGGGCAGCTTTGATCCCGGCAGCATCGGCATCAAAATTAAAAATTATTTGCTTTGACTCGGTGTACCGTAGCAGCTGACGCACCTGACCAGCATTGAGCGCGGTGCCCAGGGAAGCCACCGCATTGGTAATGCCTGCACCATGGAGGGCAACGACATCGAAATAGCCTTCGACGACAATAGCTCGGTCTTGCTTTGCGATCGCACCTTTGGCCTTATCCAAGCCATAGAGGGTCTTGCTTTTATCGAACAGGGCTGTTTCTGGTGAATTTAGATACTTGGGTTTTTCATCGCCAAGACAGCGACCGCCAAAGCCAATAATGCGTCCATTAGCATCGTAAATAGGCACCATCACGCGATTGCGAAAGCGATCGTAATAGCCTGTGCCATTTTTCTTAGGCAAAATCAACCCAGCTTGCTCAACTAGCTTGACTGAATATTTTTTTTGCTCTACCAGATAGCCGTAGAGTGTTTGCCAACCGTCGGGAGCATAGCCAAACGTAAATCTTTTAAGGATGTCGTCACTAAATTGGCGTTGCGATCGCAAATAATCGAGTGCCTGCTGTCCTACACTTTGATATAAGGCATGCTCGTAAAATTTAGCCGTGACCGTCAAGATTTCAAAGAGCTGCTCTCGCAGCGTGACATTGCGCTGGTATTCCTGCTGCTTTGCAGGTTCTAAGGTTTTAACCGGAACTTGATATCGTCGTGCTAAATCTAATACAACGTCTGCAAAGGATTGTTGTCCCAACTCCATCAAAAACTTAAAAGCGTTACCGCCAGCACCACAGCTAAAGCAGTAATAAAACTGCTTAGACGGACTAACACTAAAGCTAGGAGACTTATCGTCGTGGAACGGACAGAGCCCTGTAAAGTCCTTACCTTGCTTTTTAAGCACAACATGCTCAGATACTACATCAACAATATCCGTTCGTTGACGGACATCGTCGATGGTATCTGGGTGAATGCGTGGAGAACTCATGCAGGCCTAACGTTATCAATTGGGTTGAACATCATAGGCCCAAGGCCAGTATTCAGCTAGTTCATAGGTAATCATGAGCTAGCTGACTAAGCATAGCAATGGTGGCCACACAATGACGTGTCAGATGTACGAAAGTTTACTGATATGCGAGTGCCCCAACTAAACTCACACAATCTTTACTGAAGTCTTCTGAATGTAGATATTACGTGAATGAAAGCGGCTGAGATATTGATAAATCTAGGTGTATATAGATATATTCAGGACAATCATGTCAGGAAAGTTACCTAGATGCGTTGGTGAGGGTTGTTATCCATACCTAAATCAATCACCAGGTATACTGCGTTGTTCCAGTTCAGTTTTCGCGCTAGGGCGTTGTTTTGGGAAATGGACCTGGTTTGCGGTAGGGCTTGTTCCTACTGTTTTCTAGTATCCTTTTGCACTTAAAATAATGCACTGGAACTTTTGAAAGACGTAGTTCCCGATACATTAGACACTTGCAAGAGGTATTGTTACGCCGTCTTGCAAGTTTAATTCACACCAGCCAAAAAAATTCGAGCACAGAAGAGTTTTGATGAACGTTTTGATGCTTGCTCCACATCCTTTTTATCAGGCTAGGGGTACTCCTATTGCCGTCGATTTAGTATTGCGGGTTCTCTCCAGTCATGGTGAAGTAGTGGATCTTGTCACATTTGCTGAAGGTAAAGACGTAGACTATCCCAACGTTAAAATTTATCGCACCCCGTCCTTTCGATTTGCTCAAAATATTAGGCCTGGGTTCTCTTGGAAAAAGCTGCTCTACGATCTGTTCATTTTTATCAAAGCAATTCAGTTGGTTAGAGCGGGTCGCTACGATCTAGTGCATGCTGGAGAAGAGGCCGTATTTATAGCCCTGTTTATCAAGAAAGCCTTTGGTGTACCGTACGTTTACGACATGGATTCCTCTCTTGTGGGTCAAATGGTCGATAGGTATCCTGGTTTGCGATTTCTTAAGGCTTTACTGGAAGCCTTTGAAGGGGCGGCTGTCAAGAATGCTACAGCTGTAATTCCAGTGTGTCGAGCATTAGCAACTGAGGTACAACGCTACAGTCCTAGCCAAAAAGTTGTTGTTATTCCTGATATATCGTTACTCAATCAGCCTCATTAGGTTGATTATGCCGATTCGCTTGTGTCTAACTCTGTCAAAAACCTAGGGGCATCATCAATGCAGTTAACTCATTTACGCAGCACGTATGACATTACCGGCCCTTTATTAATGTATGTGGGCAACTTAGAACGATATCAGGGTATTGATTTACTTTTAGATAGCTTTAAGTTAGCTCTGACCAAAGGGAGTGAAGCTCGACTGGTGATTATTGGGGGGGCATCTGAGCATATTGAATATTATCAGCGTCACTGCCAAACGTTGGGGATTAATGCCCATGTTGACCTAATTGGGAAGCGACCTGTCGAGGATCTTGCCCACTATTTAGCTCAGGCCGATATTTTGGTATCTCCCCGTACTCAGGGCCATAATACGCCTATGAAGTTGTATTCCTATCTTGATAGTGGTAAGGCATTACTCGCGACTGATTTGCCCACCCATACTCAGGTGCTTAATCGCCATGTGGCCTGGCTGGCGTCTCCAAATGCTCAAGCACTTTCCCAAGGAATGTTGCACTTGATTCAGGATCAAGACTTACGAGAAAGACTAGGGGTTGCGGCTCAAGCATTGATCGCAAAGCAGCACACCTATGAAGTATTTTCTGATAAATTGACCGGCTTATATGACTGGTTACAGTCTCACCTAGTAGGTGACATGCAGCCTGCCAATCTATCGTTTGAGTAAGCCCTGGCTGCTGGCGTAAAGCATAGGGTTGAGATGAGAGGCGAATGATAGAAGAGATAAGTGGTATTTGAGCTGTGCAGAGAAACCTACAGGCATTATCCAATCAAGCATTTGATCTGTTGGTCCTTGGGGGAGGTATCCAGGGGGCCTGTGTGGCTTGGGAAGCAACATTGCGTGGTCTATCGGTCGCATTGATTGATCAGTCTGACTTTGGCGCAGCAACATCTGCTAACAGCTTAAAGATCATCCATGGTGGGTTGCGCTATTTGCAAACAGCTGACTTTAGCCGTATGCGACAATCTATCCGAGAGCGGCAGATTTTGATGCGTATTGCTCCTCATTTAGTACATCCATTGCCAGTATTAGTGCCAACCTATGGCCATGGCCTGAAGGGGAAAGGGGCTATGGTGGCAGCCCTGAAACTGAATGATCTGATTAGCTGCGATCGCAACCGAGGTTTGCAGGATCCGCAAAAACATATTCCCCCCGGTCGTGTGATTTCCCGCCAGAGTTGTCAGCAGCAAGTACCGGGCATTGCCGATCAGGGGTTAACTGGGGCCGCCACGTTCCATGATGCCCAGGTCTATAACTCTGAGCGATTGACCCTCGCCTTTATAAAATCAGCCGATCAGGCGGGCGCTACCGTTGCCAACTATGTAGAAGCAACAGGCTTTCTCCAAACAGATGGCCAGATCCAAGGCGTCACCGCCCGAGATGCCCTGACAGGCGTACCGTTTGAGATTCAAGCCAACGCTGTGGTTAACACTAGCGGCCCTTGGTTAAATAAAGTATTGAACCGCTTGCCTACCCCCACGGCTCATCAGCCCTTTGCTAAGGCCGTCAATGTTGTACTACATCGGCCATTGCTAGATACAGACTATGCCGTTGCCTTCAGGAGTGGGGCTAATAAACCGGGTTCAACCCAAAAATCCCGCATGTTATTTGTGGTGCCCTGGCGTGGTACATCGATGATTGGGACACATTACCGTATCTGTAATCAAGGGCCCGACAAGTGGCAAGTAGACGACGCAGAAATCCTCAGCTTGCTACAGCAAATTAACCAGGCCTATCCACCGGCTCAGCTCACTCGGGAAGATGTAGGTTTTGTCCATGGTGGATTGCTGCCACAAGCTGGGATCTCTAGCAGCGGTGAGCCCTGCTTAACGAAACGCTACTGCATTCGGGATCACGCTGCGGATGGATACCAGGGGCTCTGGTCTGTGACCGGTGTGAAATACACCACCTCCAGGGATGTAGCCCAAAGGGTGGTCGATCATCTATTTCGCACTTGGGGGCAAACGTCTCCTGTGTCTACCTCGGCAACGACACCGCTGGTAGACGGAGATATTAACAATATCGAAGAATATATTCAACAAGCCGTGGAACAAAGCCAGTTTGCGGCTAAGGAGATTCGGAGTCTTGTATACAACTATGGGAGTGCCTATGGAGATATCTTTAAAGATGTCATAGACAGTAAAATCCAAGCCATCACAGCGCAGGTGCGATATGTCGTACAAACAGAAATGGCTCAAACCTTGAAAGATGTGATTTTTCGTCGTACTGAACTGGGTTCAGCAGGGCCACCTGACGAGCCCACTATCCACCTTTGTGGAAAAATTATGGCCGAGGAGTTGGGCTGGGGCCATGCCCATACTCAAAAAGAGATCCATAGCTTATTATCTGCCAATCTAGGCTCTAGTCGAGACGTTGCAGTCGTATAGCGTTCCCCTAAAACTGAATTATTAATTCTCTAGTTATTAACACCCTTTATTTAAATCTTCTATGCCATCTCCTATTGCCCATGCCGTTTCTGGCTATGCCATTGTCAGGGGTATAGCGCCCTCAAGGGTCTACAAACTTTGGCCCCTGGCCCTATATGCGGTGTTTGTTGCCATTGCAGCAGATTTTGATTTTGTTCCTCACATTGTTGCAGGAATCGATACTCATCGTGGGTTTACCCACAGTCTGGCGTTTGCGATCGCATTTAGCGTAATTGTCAGCAGGTTGATGAGTCAGCGGACTTCTACTAAATGGGTACGACTGTTTACCCTGACCCTGATGATTTATGGCTCTCACTTGCTACTCGATTTTTTTACTCAGGGGGGTTCAGGGGTGCCGTTGCTATGGCCTGTAAGTAATCAAACATTTCAGGCAGCGTTCCCGCTGTTTCCAGCGGTTCATCACTCTAACGGGGTATTCGACTCTATCCATTTAATTTTTCTGAGTTTTGAGTTGGCCTACACGGTGATTTTGTTATGGAGTCTCTCTAGGTGGCAGGCGTTTAACCATCAGCGCCAGCACAAGACGTCACATTTGAATGGTCGTTAACGCGTCACACACCACTAGCCGCTAAATTTTAGTCAAGCACGAGCAATCGTATGTACTCTCTTACCAGATCTGAGGCCCAACCCACTGAACGCGTTCCTACCATTCCTAACGACCATCACCCGATCCTGATTGACGCTCATGTTCATATTTATGACTGCTTTGATATCGACACCTTTTTAGATGCGGCCTGGGATAACTTCCACAGGCAAGCTGGCACTGCCAATGACTTTACCGGGCTGCTTTTACTGACAGAAAGTGGACATCACAATTGGTTTCAAACGCTGGCGGCAAGCACGGTATCGGGGCTTAGCTGGTCGTTTTACCCGACGGCGGAGTCCTACTCACTACGGGCTAAAAACGGGCCGAGAGAGCTTTACCTGATTTCTGGTCGCCAAATTATTACCGCTGAAAAGCTAGAGGTTTTGGCATTAATTAGCGATCTCACCTGTCCCGATGGCTTATCGACCATAGAAACCATCCAAACCATTCAAACTGCCGGGGGCATAGCCGCATTGCCTTGGGGTGTGGGCAAATGGCTGGGACAACGGGGCAAACTCATTACCCAATTAATACAACAGCCAGACCTTGGGCCACTATTCCTTGGCGATAACAGCGGGCGACCGCAGTTTTGGCAACGACCAGACTACTTCTCGCAGTCTGAACAACAAGGCTTGCCTATTTTATTGGGAACAGATCCGTTACCCCTGAGTTCTGAAGTGTCTCGTCCGGGGCAATTTGGCCTGATGTTGATGGGGAAATTAGATGTCAATAGGCCGGGTAGTTATGTGAAAACTCACCTCCTAGATACCACCGTCAGCTGGCAGCCCTATGGCCGTCTAGAATCGCCTGCACGCTTTATCCGCAACCAAATTGCCCTACGTGGCAGATCGCAACAGTTTGCATCCGCCTCTATGGATACCTCAATACCCTCGGCCCCAAACAGTTTTCCTGAAACCGCCGACATAGAAACCTCATCGGAGGACTATGCCACACGATTTTCTGGTGCCATTGGCACCTGGCTATTACAGGTGCAAGAAGCAGCCACGTTGAAAATGCTGGCGGCCTATCCAGGGGCCAAGGTATTGGATGTGGGCGGTGGCCATGGCCAACTGACAAAGGCGCTCATCGAACAAGGTTACGACGTCACAGTTCTCGGCAGTGCTGACGTTTGTAAGACCAGAATTCAACCCTATCTTGATCAAGGTCAATGCACTTTCCAGGTGGGTAATGTATTAGATATGCCCTACTCAGATAATACATTTGACGTGGTCATTAGCTATCGGTTTTTAGCCCATGTGGCCCAGTGGCAGCAATTTCTCAAAGAGCTAGCGCGTGTGGCAAGTCAGGCGGTCATCGTTGACTATCCGACGGTGCGTAGTGTGAATGCGATCGCACCAGTCCTATTCAAATTCAAGAAAAATTTAGAAGGCAACACCCGCCCGTTTGTTTGTTATCACGAACAAGAGATTACAGACATGTATCGGTCTATGGGTTGGTCACAAGACCAACGCTATAGCCAATTCTTTTGGCCGATGGTGCTCCACCGTACCTTAAGCCAACCCAAAATCTCTGCAATCCTAGAGCAAATACCTCGCACAGTAGGACTGACCAGACTGTTAGGTTCACCCATAATTGCTAAATTTTGTCCTTTTTAACGCGTCAAAATCTCGAATACTTGCCCATTAAACTTACTAAGTAAACAATCTATGGACACCTCCAAATATGCATTACCTGCCGGAAGTCGAGCCCTGATTACAGGAGCGACCGGATTTACCGGCTCACATCTGGTAAAAAAACTACTCAAACAAGGGGTGGAGGTGGTGGCTATTGCCCGTAAAACATCTAATCTCAAACCCTTTGAAGATTTACCGATTGAATGGTTTCAAGGAGACGTTTTTGACCCAGACCTGATAGCAGCAGCTACCCAAGGCGTCAATTATATTTTTCATATGGTGACCCCCTTCAGAGAAGCAAAATCACCAGATAGTGGGTATCACAATGTCCATGTTGTGAGCACAAAACTGCTGGCTAAAGCAGCCTTAGAACAGCCAAATTTCCATCGCTTTGTCCATGTATCTACCATTGGTGTTCATGGTCATGTTGAAGAACCACCTGGTGACGAGACCTGTCCACTTAAACCAGGAGATATCTATCAAGCCACCAAACTAGACGGCGAGGTTTGGATTAAAGACTTTGGCCAACAAACAGGATTACCGGTCACAGTAGTGCGGCCTGCAGGCATTTATGGTCCCGGAGAAAAACGATTACTCAAAATTTATAAGATGGCCATGAAAGGCTGGGTGCCTGCCATTGGCAATGGTAGTAATTTACTCCACTTTATCCACGTTGACGATCTCACTGACTTTTTTATCCACACGGCTAGTCAGCCTCAGGCCATTGGTGAAGTATTTATTTGTGGCAGTCAGCAGGCCATTACCTTCCGAGACATGGTCAAGCTCATTAGCGATTATTATCGAGTGTCTACCCGGTTTATTCGTTTGCCTGCGGCTCCTTTATTTGCATTGGGTGATTTATGTGAGTTAATTTTTCGCCCCCTAGACATTGAGCCTCCCATTTACAGAAGAAGATTAGCGTTTTATACCAAAGATCGCTCGTTTAATACGAGTAAAATGCAAACCCTCTTGAATTTTGTACCCACTCACCAAGATAAAGAAGGATTAGTTGAGTTGGCCCAATGGTACCTGGATAACGGCTGGCTAACCCGTCGGAACTCTAAACAAAGAGCATAGGTTTATTAGTTGGTCGTTTTGCTCGTAGGCGGTTATGATTTCTTCCCCTGATAAACAACTTATTCAAAAAACACCCTTGAGTGAACAACTTAATCAAGGGGATAGTTCAGCGCTTGCCAAGTACCAAACCAAGGTAATCGGCAATACAAAATTTTGGGCCTTCGCCCTCTATGAAATTCTGATAGTCTTCCTGGGTGATATACCAGGGGCCATCGGATATTTGCTCAGAAAAAAACTTTACCCAATCCTATTCAGAGAGACGGGTTCAGGGCCTATTTTGGGTAAAGGGATCACCCTCCGCTGCCCTAGTCGTATTACCCTTGGCACAGGTGTGGCCATTGACGACTATGGATTGCTAGATGCTAGCGGTACAGAAGCAGGCATTACTCTAGGCGATCATGTGATTGTTTCTCGCAACTGTGTGATTCAAAACAAAACCGCTGCCATCACCATTGGCAACCATACAGATATTGGCTGCAACACAATTATTTCGTCTAGTGGTGGCATTACCATTGGCAAATCTGTTTTGATTGCTGGCAATTGCTATATTGGTGGAGGACGCTACATCACAGAGCGGTTAGATTTGCCCATGATGCAGCAAGGGGTATACACCAAAGGGACTGTGACCATTGGCGATGATGTGTGGTTAGGCGCAGGAGCCACGGTTCTAGATGGCATTCAAATTGGCAACGGCTGTATTATTGGCGCGGGGGCCATTGTCACTAAAAACCTACCGGATTACACAGTAGCCATTGGGGTACCGGCTAAAGTTGTTCGTCAACGTCAGGGCTAAATGACTACTAACCCTCAAAGCATTAACAATCAATACGCGACTCTTTCGACCTCAGTCCAAAAGACTGTCGAGCCCCCCATTTTCATCTTTGGCTGTCCTCGCTCAGGCACCTCATTACTGAGTCGTCTAATCGGCAGTCATCCCAGAATTGCCATCCCATTTGAGTCCCATCTTTACAACACATTTTATCCCTGGCTAAAGTACTACGGAGATTTGAATCGCCCCAGCAACCATGAGCGTTTGATAGATGATATTTTAGCAACCGAAGTCATGCGTGACTGGACCCCTCGCCTCAGTCGACAGGATATACTCACCACTATTTCCAGCTATGAGTTCCACGATATTATCGATGGCATTTTACGAGCCTGGACCTATTCTCAAGGTAAACAACGTTGGGGGGAAAAAACACCAGCTCATCTCTTTTATTGGCGTGAAATTTTAGCTGCGTTTCCTAACATGCAAGTTTTACACATTGTCCGCGATGGCCGAGATGTAGCCCTTTCCTGGAAAAAAGCACGCTTTGGGCCAAAACATATGTATCCTCTGGCCCAACAATGGGTACACCACCTCGAAACAGCAGAACGTCTCAAATCAAAACTGGGGGACAAGTCTTTTTTAGAGGTTAGATACGAACAATTACTGCAAGCTCCAGAACAAACGATGCGTGAGATTTGTACGTTTCTACATGAAGAGTTTGCACCTGAAATGTTGGCATTTTATAAAACAGGTACCGCCTATCCTACCGATCGCAGTAATCAAAATAATCTCTCTAGACCACCCATGGTCAGTAACATCGGCAAGTGGCGTCTGGACATGTCAGCACAACAGCTAAATATATTTGAATCTGTAGCTGGTCCTACCCTTCAAAAATATGGCTATCCCCGACAATTACGCCAGGCAAACGTATCCAATCTAGACATATTACGCTTTCGCTGGCTAGAACATCCACCACGCAAATTTTTGGCAATGATGCAAAATTCAAAAGGACATATTGACGGTTTGCGCCGACTTAAGATTTATGCACGTCTCAGATTAGGTCTATAACCCTCGACGACCAAGGAGATTAGGATTGACTCAGCTGAATGCCACTTTCAATAAACTGATCAAGGGCGCTGGGTTATCCTTCCTGGGGCAAGTGATTAGTACCGGGCTCAAGTATCTGACCCAGGTTATTCTCGCATGGCTGATGGGGGCAGAGTTTTTTGGCCTGTATACCCTAGGAATCATTATTTATCAATTGGCAGAATTGTTCCCTAGGATGGGTTTAGAAACAGGCGCAATTCGCTATGTTTCAATCCATCATAGCAATCACGATCAAAGACGACTGAAAGGAGTGTTACTGCAGACACTCGGTTTACCCTTTATCAGTGGGCTAATTGTGGGTGCAGTCCTATTTTTCATCTCTAAGCCCGTTGCGCAGGTTTTATTCCAGCAGCCTGAACTCATTTCCGTATTGCAAACATTTGCCCTAGCACTTCCCTTTGGTGCCAGTATGATGGCAGGTATATTTGCAACAACGGGATTTCAAACAGCCACGTACAAAGTTCTCATTTGGGAAATTCTTCTCCCATTTTTAAATCTGCTGCTAGCAGTTATTTTCTTGTATTTGGGCTGGGGTCTTTGGGGAGCTGCCAGTGCTTGGGGACTGGCACTGATGATTGCACTAATGGCTACGGTCATTGTGCTGCAGAAACTTTATCCTGACCTCTTTAAGCGGCAACCACAGCCTATTTTTGAAAGTAAACAGCTACTCGCTCTGTCTATCCCCCTATCTTTGGGAAGTTTTCTATGGCTGATTATGCTTTGGACAGACATCTTAATGTTGGGATATTTTCGCCCCCCCACAGACGTGGGCATTTATCGAGCCGCTTCCCAGACAGCATTGCTAATGACGTTGTTCACACGCTCGTTAGTCACCATTTTCACTCCCATGATTGCTAACTTTTACAATAATGACCAGCTAGATGAGTTAAACAAGCTTTTTCGCGTAGCTGCTCGGTGGAGCTTTTCCCTAACGTTACCCCTCTTTCTAATTGTGGTTGTGACGGGTGAGGATCTGCTGAAAGTATTTGGACAAGAATTTGGCATTGGATGGATTCCTTTGATCATCCTAGCGGCTGGACAACTTGCTAGGGCAGGACCTGGTGGTTTTTCGATGCATATTTTAGCGATGTCTGGCCATCAATATCTAAAACTTATGGGCGATATCGTTCTGGCTGCAACCAATATTGGACTTAATCTGTTGATGATTCCTCGATGGGGTCTGACGGGAGCCGCTATTGCCACAGGCATCAGCATATTGGGTGTAAATTTATTACGCATTATTCAAGTTTATTGTGTTTTAAAGGTGCATGGGTTTCAGTGGGGATACCTTAAGGTGGTTGTCGCAGGCTCTATGGCCTGTTTAGCTGGTTTTGGCATGAACAGCTATGGGGTCTCTCACCTTCCTGTTTTCCTAAAGGCAACCTGTAGCATCTGTGTAGTTTTTATAACTTATACCATGTCATTAATTACCTTAGGCTTGGAACGCAATGATCGTCAGATGATTGACCAAACGCTCCAAAAACTAGGCTTCAGTAAACGATAGAAGGTAATACTACGAGCCTCTTACAAACCATAAAGATTCGGTAAAGTATACATGCTTTTTGATGGATATACCCAAACCAATAGATATTCTGTAAACAGAACGTTCAAGAATTTCTAACAATATTCTGATTCTTGTAAGAGTCCGAATTGATACCTAGTGGAATAAGTATTTAACCGACATTTATATGAAATTATAGGCCTTTGGCTTTTTCATTTTTGTCTCGTTGGTATGGGATTGAGCCTATCCCTTTTTTGTTAGGATTCTCCATTGACTCGTTTAAGGCGCAAGCTAACATCATTCACTGATTTTGGGGTGTACGCAATATGGTCTCTTCACTTTCCTACCATCAAAACGCTCTCTCAGACACGTTGCCATCTGATCAGTCTGTTGCCTCTGATACAACAGTTTATCTGTCTGTAGTGATCCCAATTTATAACGAATTTGAAAATCTACCTGCACTGATTGATCAAGTCTCTGCGGTGTTAGATCAAGAGACCTATAGCTATGAAATCATTTGTATTGATGATGGTTCTAAAGATGGGTCGACACAGCGATTAAGAGAGCTCTCCCAGACCTGTAAGGCGCTGCGGGCAATTATCTTCCGTCGCAATTATGGACAAACAGCGGCTATGGCTGCAGGATTCGCTAATGCTCAAGGCAAAGTCATTGTGACGTTAGACGGAGATTTACAAAATGATCCCAGGGATATTCCTGTTCTGCTGGAAAAATTGTTAGAGGGATATGACTTGGTCAGTGGTTGGAGAAAACAGCGACAGGACGCTGCTTTAACAAGGCTTCTACCTTCCAAGATTGCCAATAAATTGATTGCCAAAGTCACAGATGTACGTCTTCACGATTATGGCTGCTCTCTCAAAGCCTATCGGGCTGAGTTGGTCGCTGATATGAATTTATACGGTGAACTTCACCGTTTTTTACCGGCGTTAGCATTTATTGAAGGTGCCAGGATTACTGAACTACCCGTACGTCATCATCCGCGTCGCTATGGCCAGAGTAAATATGGGTTGGGTAGAACCTTTCGGGTCATGATGGATTTGATGACAGTGGCCTTTATGAAGACATTTTTAACTCGTCCTATGCATGTTTTTGGTGTTTTAGGCATGGTGTCTTTAGTAGCTGGTTCATTGTTAGGAATATATCTGTTTGTATTGAGAATACTATTGCAACAGCCCATCGGTGGACGACCGTTACTAATGCTAGCCGTTGTTTTATTTTTAGCAGGCATTCAGTTGTTCTGTTTTGGTCTATTGGCTGAGTTATTGATGAGGACTTATCATGAATCACAAAACAAACCGATTTATCGAGTTAGGGAAAGAGTTGGCTTTTGATCCGCTGAGGAAAGAGAAATCAATAAAATCCATAGTTTTTATAACTAGCCATAGAGGACTAAGCGGAGTCGCAGTCCGGCTACCTTGGAATTTATTTAATCATCAGTCCTTAGAGGCTGTGCCCAGTTTTTTGGTTTCACTGAATAATTAATTTTTAAGACTGCTGTGAGCATCAATCCTATAAATCTTAATCAGGTAAGCTTACCTGCTCAAACCCTCAACAAGAGTAGGGTGAATCGTTACCCATGGTTACCCATTACCTTGGTAATGGTTCTCGCAACAGCGTTAAGTTTTTATCGAATCGATGCTGAAGGTCTTTGGATTGATGAACTGACAAGTGTTGAGAACGCTCAAGGACCTCTCTGGAAAGTGCGTGTAAGACCACTCTACTTTGTCTTACTCAAAGTATGGCTATATTTTGGTGAGAGTGATGCCTGGTTGCGTAGCTTATCTGTTGTGTTTGCGATCGCAACTACCTTTCTTCTCTACCGATTAGGTCGTCGTCTATTAGGGGAAACAGAAGGAATAATTGCGGCCACCTTACTGACTCTTTCGCCTCTCTTTCTCAACCACGCTCAAGAAGTCAGAATGTATGTGTTATGCACCTGCATGGGATTAGCCGGCACGCTCTGCTTGGCCAATGCCCTGACTGACGAAAAGGCGAAAGGCCCTACCCATATCTCCCTGGCAGGCTGGTGTTTCTTTCGGGTGTTAGCGCTGTTAGCTGTGCCGCTCAACCTGACGTTGTTACTGCCAGATGTGATCATATATGGCTTACATTTTCGGCAGCGTCGGTCAGCCCTCATCCGATTTGGGATTGGGCTAGGCTTGATTATTTTATTGTGGTCGCCCTTTGTTTTATCAGTCGTTCAGGCGACCGCGCCAGACTCTGCCTATGCCGCCCATCACCCTGGGCGCAACCCGCCCGAATTGGCTAATCTTGTGCGTACGCTCAAATTTTGGACAGTGTGGCCATTTGCCATACAAGCCAGTGCGATCTCATCTGGATTCTATAAAGTCGTTACCCTCTTGCTGGCAGGGGTGATGGGGGCAGCCCTCGTCCAAAAACACAAAACCCCAGGGGTTTTATGGGCAGCAGCCTGGTTTATGCTGCCACTGGTTCCCATTCTGGCCTATTCCTTTATTTCTATACCGATCTGGGTGAATCGCTATCTACTGTTTATAAGTCCTTATTTATTTTTAGTTATAGCAGCCGGGCTAAGCCGATTATGGCGACAATGGCGGATAGCGGCAGTGATATTGGCTTTAGTGTATCTAATCGCAGCCGGTGGTGGATTAGTTCGTTATTACAGTGTCCAAGATCGGCCTGACTACAAATTTATCACCGAAACTATTGAGCAATATAAACAACCCGCGGATGTAGTTGTGTGGGGTCTATTTGCCCAAAAAGTAGTTCTTAACCATTACTCTCTGGGTGAGACCAGGGTCTATGAAAACAAAACTCGCGGCGTGGACAGTGAGGCTGATATAGAGCAGTGGTTAGATAATTTCCCAGATATTTCTTCCCGCCTATGGTTAGTCATAAAGGTAAAGGAAAAAGACTATCCACAATTTGAGCAACAGATTAAAGCTCGCTATAACCTGAAAAAAAAGTTTGACTATGAGCAAGGGTCTAAGGTCATCTTGTTGAGCCAACAAAAATCCGTGACACCACAAAAATAAATAAACCGATTGCCAGGAGTGGGGATAAGAGCCCTATTAAATAGAGCAAAAAAAATATCATCAACATAATTCCCAATATAATCTGTTGCCAGATTGGCATACCAAGGTTGAGAACAGCCTCTGGAAAGACTACTCTAACATCCCAAGACTCATTAGGTGGCAATGGCCCAGCAAGGTCAAATTGAAGTTTGGTTGGTGTAAGCTGTTGACTCGTGACATAAACATTATTGCTGTTAGTAGTTGCCTCAATGTAGCTCACTTGGTTTGCTAAAGCGGCGGGTAACTGTAGTGTAATTCTTCCTTTGTTGATGGGGATTTCACTATCTGCCCATATATCCTGCAAATAGAGTTGACTATATTGATTTCGATGCTGAAGTCCACCAGCAATGCGATACTTACGCTCAATCGTTTGTATATCAGACACCTCATGCTGCTCACTTTCGATAGGGTTGGTGCTTTCTGACCGTAAGATGCCACCATGATCAAAAGAGATAGAGCGATAGAGTGTTTTGGCGTGTTTTTCCTCAACCAGACAGGTTTGAGTTTCAGTCACCCATAAATCTCCATCGCCTTCTAAGGTGACATCCAAATGGATAGAAGCACAATGAGGTGGATCATTGGCTAATGCTTGTGGGCTGCTAACAAAGGTCAACAGCAATCCCACACCAAGCATCAGGGGCCACCTACCAAGACTCGACATTTGTACCAACATACTGAACCAGACTAAAATCGCTACGGCAAAAAGAACGTGATAGAACGCTGGCACCGTTCCTGCGTCTGTCGCCCAAAGAACAGTAGGCAGTAGTGCTTAAGATACTGAATAATCAACGGCTTGGGCAAAAGCCAACTACGTTGCAGATTAATGCGTACAAATTCCAGCTCTTGGCCAAAGCGTTCTGATGGTAAGGGCCAGATGTCTTGGGGGGGCGCTTGGCCAAAGTGTTTTTGGTAACTGGCTAACGTGCGTGTATACCAGTCCTCAAATTTCCCATGTTCTGTAACACCCCCTTGGGTAGGGTCATGGTGTAAGGGGGTTTGCAAAACGTGTGGACAAAAGTCTTGCCAGTAAGATCGGGTATAGGTGAGATGTAAATGCCAGACCTGATCTACCTGATCTGAGGGAGTGACAGGATGCCGGGCAATCACTGCTAAAAAGACAAACTTTTTATATTCCTCAATGACTCGACATGTATAAGCCCATGACCAACAATTTTCTTGGGCTAGGCGTTGACTAAACGAAAACTGTACTCCAGGCTGATCGAGGGAATAGTCTTGCAAACGTTGGTACAGCTCTGTTTTTTGAGAGTGCATCATTAGCCTCCTCCACCGCAACCACCACCGCCGCCGCCACAGCCACCGCCGCCACAGCCACTGCTACCGCCGCTACTGCCGCCGCCATCGTAGCCACCCCAACCACTATGAGAGTTGGAAGATGAAGATGATTTACGAGAAATCTTTTGAGTAAATCGACGATCGTAGTTACACCGTTGACAGGTATGATTCACCTCTCTGGTACCCTGGCTATAGCGAGTGGCGGCTTTAACAACTCGATTGGTGCGGTTTAAAGATAATTGGCCACAGTTAGGACAACGCTTTCTAATAGTGACGATGGCACCAACAACTGACATCATGATTGCCCCCGGACCCGCCAATGCAAAAAATGAGGCCAGGGGTGATTTTTTAGCGCTCCAATAGGCTGTCTGGGGCTGTGAAAGCGTTAGAATATTGCTCGGAAACTTGACTCGGATATTTAAAGCCTGTTGAGGTGCTAGGGGACCATTGAGCGCAAATTCAAAGGTGTTGAAGTTGAGTTTGCGATCGCGACTCGCCACCCCTTCACCTCGAAAACTCGTTATCTTCCCAGCTAGATTTTCTGGTACCTGCAATGTCACCTTACCTGTATTGATCGGGGCACTACGTTCAGGAAAGAGAGCATTCCAATACAGCTGGCTCCGATTACCCTTTACCTGAATACCGCCAACAACCCGATACTGAATTTTAAAGGTATGGGCTTCAGGCGCATTTAAGCGATGCTGCCACCGAATCCAATAATTCTTGCCACGTTCTCCAGTTTCAACGGCTAAAGGCTCATTGTTTTCATAGACTGCAACATCCGTGATGCTATCAATGCCATCCAATGGAATATAGCGATATCGTTCACGGGTGTGGTTGGCAGTAAACACATATTTTTGAGTTTCTGTGACTAATAAATCACCATTGGCCTCCAAGGTCATATCTACATTGATGGAGTCCCAAAAGAAGGGAGAGGCGGCTTGGGCTAATCTACCTGTCTGATTCAACCCAATGGTGAGACAGAGACAACAGGAAAAAAGGGCAGTCAACAATCGCCAACCAGTTATCTGTTTGAGGGCATTCATAAGCTCATTCCTCTGGGGGTATATAACCTCAGAATATGGGCAGCTATGGTTAGCTAGTCTCTGCCCCGAGTTATGAAATAGGTTATGAATCCGATAGCATTATGTTGTTGAGGCCTGGCTTGATTAATCTAATACAGTGACAGACAAACAATATCGCGATCCTCACACTAAACAATTGTTTTAACGGGCACCGAGCACAGTAACGTCTGCCAATAGCTCTATCTTTTTAGAGGTATCTACGGTATCTCCAGACATGTATCGATACGGCTGCTGGCGCTGAAAAGCTGCATGGATAACGTCCCTAGGCAAGAGCGACAGGGCAGAATTTGAATTGGCCAACACTAGCATCGACCAGCTAAGAATTGGAAACATTGGGGGCGATATAAACAAATAGTACCTGTGTAAAATGTTGACCATTACGTTGCCTAAGGTGGTTTAAGGCTGAGGTATTGCACCAGGAACTGAGGTAACAAATGTGACCTTTACAGATTAGAGACACTGAACGTTAGGCAAGGTCTATGGAACGTTAGCCATTGGGTTATGGGTTGGTTCTAAACCAATCAGTTAAGATAGGCGTGATCGCAGCAACGTTCTAGGCACCTGCGCTAGGTCATTGCTGCATGTGGTTCTGAACGTTACCGTTGCCCATGAGTACAGTTCAACAATTTGCAGAGGCTGGCAACCAGTGGAATTTAGACCAGCTCTATGGCGATCTGGGTCGGGCAAAGCGTGATGTGGTGTCTAATTCTTCGACATTAACCCCCACCGAACAAGAGCTGTTACGGGGCTTACTGTTAGGCTATAGTCCCTCAGATATTGCTGAACAACGGGTCACCGGGGCTGATACCACCAAGGTCACCTTAAGTAAGGGCATTTATCGATATGTAGAGGCGCTAACTGGGCGCGATCGCAACGCCTTAGACAGCTGGCGAGATGTGGCCAATTGGCTAGAAGCCGCCGGTTACCGCTCGACTCGCATCGCCATCAACTGGGCTCAAATGCCTGATGTACCTGTTCTCTACGGTCGTCAAGTCGAGCTCGATCAGCTCCAACAATGGATGTTAGGCACATCCACCTGTCGATTTATTTCCATTATTGGTCCAGCAGGCATGGGCAAAACATCCCTGGCCATCACGCTAGCCAAAGCAGTACAAAACTCATTTGACGGCGTTATCTGGCAATCTCTAAGACATCAACCCGCCCTCAATAATGTGTTAGACCAGTGGCTAAATCAGCTGCCTGATGAGGTCCAACCCCATTCAGATGAATGGTATGACCAGCTCAGTGCCCTCATGTCCTATTTGCGAGACCATCGTTGTTTAGTGGTACTCGACAATCTCGAAAGCATTTTAAGCAGTGGCAGTTTGGTGAGCGAATATGCGCCAGACTACGGCAACTACCGCGAACTGCTAAAGCGCTTAGGAGAACAACCTCATCAAAGCTGCATTGTGGTCACCAGTCGTGAACGAAATCGAGATTTAGCAGGCACTAGGGCAGCCAATAGTTCTGTCCGTTGTTTAGAGCTAGGAGGGCTTGACTATGACAATGCAGCGAAGCTGTTAGTTGCAGAGCGGTTACCAGACTCAGGGAGATCTCAGTGGAAAAGACTGATCAATCAGTACCGGGGTAACCCATTGATGCTCAGAATTGTCGCCATGACTATTCAAGAGCTATTTGATGGGGATGTAGATCGCTTCCTGAAGCAGAAAATCACTATATTTGGCGATATCAAATACCTGATTGATCAGCAATATGATCGATTATCGATGGCTGAACAAGATATTTTGGGACAGCTCGCCGCAAAGGCTGAACCCATGTCCATTGAAGAAATTCAACACCCTGATTGTTTAGCCGCTATCAGTGCCCTGCGCAGCAAATCTCTGATTGAAAAAAGTCCGGCTGGGTTTACTCTAATCCCTGTGGTGATGGAATATGTGCGAGAGCAGTTGCCCTAATTGGACCGTCCTTAATCACCATGAGCTATTGCATTAATCCTCGATGTGGCCACCGCAATAACCCAGACGGACTGTCCCACTGCAAGTCTTGTCAGACCCCCCTATTAGTAGAAGGGCGCTATCGGCTGCTGCGCCCCTTGCGAGAACTTGATGAATGGGAACCCTCGGAAATATTTGAAATTGATGACCAGGGGCAGACCAAAGTGCTCAAAGTACTCAAAAAGAAAATCCTCCAACCTCTATTCGAACGCGAAGCGACAACGTTACAAACACTCAAACATGCTGGCATTCCACAGGTAGATGCCGATGGTTATTTCTCTCTAGAGATTGATGGCCGACCGCTCTACTGCCTGGTAATGGAGAAAATCCAGGGCATCAATCTCGATGAATGGCTACAACAACATGGCCCCATGGACCAAACCACCGCTATGGCATGGATGAAGCAGCTAGTGGACTTGTTAGCTCAGCTCCATAAAGAAGAACTGTTTCACCGTGACATTAAGCTCTCTAACATCATGTTGCGCTCTACAGGTCAGTTGGCCCTGGTAGACTTTGGCACCGTGCGCCCCATGACTAATACCTACTTTGCTAAAGTTGCGGGTCAACGGGATATTACCAGTGTTGTCTCACCGGGGTATACCCCGCTAGAGCAAATTAATGGTCGAGCAGTGCCCCAATCTGACTTTTATGCCCTGGGACGTTCATTTGTATATTTACTCACTGGCCAACACCCCATCGATTTACCAGAAGATGACACCACTGGCAGGCTCACCTGGCAAGATCAGACAACGACTCCCATCGATGACTGGTTTGCCCAGCTGCTAGATGACATGATGGCCCCCTTTCCGGGGCAGCGTCCCCTCAATGCTGAAGCATTGCTAGAACGGCTGACCAAACCGTCCACAAAATCCACCCGACCTATTAATGAGAAAGCACCAATGCGCCTCATGATTGCAGCTAACATTGGATTGTTGCTGTTACAACTATTAGTGGGTTGGCAGTGGTGGGCCACTCACCAGCGCCTGACGGAAGAATCCCTTATCCCCCCTGAGATAGAGGCCGTAGCAATTCTTCCGTCTTAGCTTGGGCCTCTTGCATAGCGGCAGCTGGTAATTGCTGACCGCTCAACACATCGCTCAAGGCATTTTGCAAAATTTCTGAGACTTCTCCGTACTGTTCAATGAAGGGGCGAAAAATGGATGATTTTTCGAGATATTCCAGCAGTAAAGGCATTTGTGGATATGCCGCCTCAATCTCTGGGTCTTTAAATAGAGCAGAGCGACTGGGTAGATAGCCAGATTCGAGCACGAATTGCTTTTGGGCCTTTTCACTGGTGAAATATTTGATAGCTTCCCAGGCTTCATGAGGGTGAGAAGCATTTTTAGGAATACCAAACCCCCAGCCACCGCGACAGCCTATGCCAGGACTATTGTGAACGGAAAAGGGTAGAGCGATCGCAACCTTATCACTCAGCTCTGAATCCTGCAAATCAGTCCAAAAGTAAGGCCAACCCCGTAGGAAGATCGCTTGGCCCTCCTTAAACCGTTCTAGTGATTCCTTCTCTCTGTAGGTAATGACTTCAGTGGGAGAAATATTATCTTGAATCAATTTTTTTAACAGTTCGGCAGCTTCAATAGCCTGTGGGGTATCTAAACCGACCTCTAAGCTCTCTGGATCAATCCACGTTTCACCCATAGTTTCCAGAATCTCGACAAAATTAGCCACCAATCCCTCATAGCGATTTCCTTGCCATAAATAGCCCGCTGATACCTCTAGATCTGTATCTTTTGTCCGCGCTTTTAGATCCTTAACCACTTGGGTTAACTCATCGAACGTTTTTGGTAGTGTCAGCCCTGCCTCTTGGAGTAAATCTTGGCGATAGTAGAGTAACCCCACATCTGCGCGCATCGGCAGACGATATAGCTTGTTATCTAGTTGCCCAGCCTCCAATTCACTCAGTAAAAAGTCTGAGGTATCGACATCGTTGTCTTGGGCAATATAGCGGTTCAAATCCTTGAGATGACCGGCAAACTGCAGCGGCCAGACAATATCCATATACACTAAGTCAAACTTAGCCACATTTGCCTGAAAATCGGCTGTATAGATGGCTTTACGTTCGTCAGTGGTATAGCCCGCTTCTGGATCAGTGACTAACGTAATATGAATTTTGGGATGGTCCTTTTCAAAGTCAGTAATGACCGCTTCCCAAGGCTGCACTTCATCTTGGGGAACCACAAATGAGAGTTCGATCGGCCAGGTCAGCCCCCATAGCAGTAGGCACACCACCTGCGCCACTAAGGCCAGAATCAATAGTTTGAAGGGGTTAAACCATCGTCTGATTAGACGTCTAGGCACGTTCATATAGAAATCCGATAGGCGTCTCTATCATAAAGCGCTTGAGCTTGAGCTTATTTTGGCATTCATCAATGCTATTGAACTTATAACCGTCGTTATGACTTTCCTAATTGGCCGCTTGCCTACGATGCAATTGTCGACCTAGGAAATCAGTATGAATAGTCGATGGCGATTTGCCGGATGCAAGTTTTTAGTATGGATAGCCGCAGAAATTGGGCTGTCAATGATTGGAATAGACGATTTAGCCGATTACAGCGAGTTCATTTTTGAGCGCAATACATCAGTTCTAATTGTTCAGGAACTGAATGTACATTGAGGGGGGCTCAAACGTTAGAGCGTGGCAGTATGCCACTAGGGCAGTGTCTGAAAAATATATAGCTTGCGTATAGGGTCCAGGCCGTAGGTTATTGCCGAAAGTTTAAGGTATAGTCAATGCCAAGCCGCTCTTCACACAAGACTGGAGAGGCTATCAGCATAGCTTGCACCTTTGCTCAGCAGTCAGAATTGATGAGATTCCTAACTCAGGTTAGCAACTGCATAACCATTTCTAGCAGTACCGTATATATAACTAGCCAGTCAAGCCGGTGAGTTATCACCAGCCGATGCCCCCCGGTTGAGCCTTTATAGGCTATGCCTGTTCTTAGCATCTACCAAATAACATCCCCGATAATGGTTGTATGGCCTATGGCAATGCACCCTTTCAAAACCATTGAGCAAGTGACATTGATTCAGGTGATATCGGGATTTCACAACGGGGGCTTCAAGGCTGCACGGATCAACAGATGAATTCCTTTGAATGCCGCTTGGGAATGGTCTGTTGATTTTTCTTTCTATGCCTGATCAGTAACGCCTTCTACTACCATTGATAAAGTCACATTGATAAAAACATACTTTAGACAGTATGACTTTGGGGCTTTTTTGCTAAAGCGTATGGAGGCACACTCTATGCCAATCAATTGGCCAGCCTTGGGACGACACCCTCAGACCTATTTATTGCTCTTGGGTATAGCGTTTGGGTATGGTTTGCTGATTGCCTTTGCCGGTAATCGCCCGTTAGTCTGGATTGGCGGGGGTGTTGTGGCCATGGCCATGGCCGGTAGCTGGATAACGGGCTATCGATTACCGCCATTAAAAGAGCATGAGCACACCGACCTGCTAAATATCAATAGCTTTCAACGGCAGATTGATACGATTCAAGCGCAGGTCGCCCAAGCTAGCTATCGCACCTGGCAACCTGTAAAAGACTGGGCATTACAATCCCAAGCATTTGCTACACATATTTGCGATCTCGAACCCACCCTGCGGCCCGAACTACTCGAAGCACTATACACCGTGGTGGATTTGGCCCAGCAGGTAGCCGATGGCCTCCAGGTACAAGCCCAAATCCAAACCCCCGCTTACCAGCAAATGGCTAAAAAGCAGCTACAGCAAAGTTGCGATCGCATGGAGCAAACTCACCATCAACTACAGCAGCTACAGGACCAGGTAGCCCTGGCAAGTCTCACCCAGGGAGACACCTCCTTCCCCCAGCGTTTAGAGACATTAATCGCCGCCAACAAAGAGATTCTAGAAACTTAGTGCAAAATCCCAGAACTAAGGCGATTAGGCCTCAAAATAACTGTCTCACCCCTATCATGGCTAAGACGTCGCCTGTATTCAGCCCATCCTCCTGGTAAGTATCTCTTGCGTTCTCCAAACAAGAGAAAATAACAACACGGCCTGCAGAGCATTGGAACCCCGACCACATTTTCAACCGCTTTCTATCCTATCGATGTTCAAAAAATTGATACCCAATCGACGTCACCGTCAGTTACTCAGCCTAATTACAGGGCTGATTTTTACCCTTAGCCTCAGTTTTTTAGGCGGCTGTCAAACATCAGTCGATTCGCTAGAGACCGCCCAGACTGCTCTAAACAAGCGAATTTTACCTCGGATAAATGTGGTCAGTGATTTAGTATCTGATCAATTAGCCAGTCGTTATACCGTTGATCAAATTGAAGAACCGCTGCCTAAGATTGACGATTTCCCTCTCTACGGAGCCTCACCCCAGGCCAACCAGGTTTACTTAGAAATCTATAGCTCCTCAGAGAAAGCCAACATTGATCGACAAAATGAACGTTGGTTAGTGGAAGTGGCAGACGCCTTTAACCAACGCCAAGAAAAAAGCAGTTCTGGTAATGTCATTCAGGTAGGTATTCGTAAAATCGCCTCCGGTACAGCTGCTCGGCTGATTGGTGCAGGTGTTGTACAGCCCACCGGCTATAGTCCCTCCAATGATCTGTGGGTGTCCATGATCAAAAGTCAGGGTATTCAGGTGACCCCTATCGCTGAGCGTCTCGTGGCTAATACCGCTGGGTGGGTTGTGCCTAGCGAGGTATACCAACAGCTCCAGAGTAGTGGAGCGGTCACCTTTGACAGTTTACTTAACGCCATTGCCGCTGGTCAGGTAAGCGTTGCTTATCCTAATCCCTACAAAAGTTCTACGGCGCTGAACTTACTGTATACCCTCTACTGGCGTGCGGCAGGCCATCAAAAAGACGGGGGTGGCTTGACGACAGCTGAGCTACAAACCCCTCAAGTAAAATCTGTTTTTGACCAGTTCCAATCGCAGGTATTGATTACCACACCAACCACTCTGGAACTACAAGAACTCTTTTTGAGAGACCAAACTAAGCTACAGGCGTTCCCTCTCGAATATCAAAACTACCAGGCTCTAAAACAGGTCGCTGGGTTTGAATCTACCGAGTTTATTCCCTTTGGCATTCCCCATAACAACCCGCTGGTAGGCTTTGATTGGAATACCCCTGAAACGGCTGCAGCTCTAAAGAAATTTGCCGCCTTTGCCCAGTCTCCTGAGATGGTAACACTGGCTAAAAATCAAGGGTTTATAGAGACCGACTACCTCAAAGCCACCCATCCGCCAATTCCCGATGGAGAGACATTATTGGCCGCCCAATCAAGTTGGAAAATCAATAAAGACAGTGGTCGCACCGTCTATCTAGAAATGGTAATTGATACTAGTGGGTCTATGGATGGTGAGCCTCTGCAGGCAGTCCAGGCTGGATTACGGGTTGCCAGTCAGCAGATTAACCAGGGAAACCAGGTGGGTCTGGTGACTTTTTCTAACCAGCCGGTAAGACGCTTGGAACTTACCCCCTACGATGAACTGCAACAGAAAAAACTTTTAGCTGCCATTGACCAACTACAGGCTGACGGGGGTACCGCTCTGTACGATGGGGTGATGGTGGCCCTGGCTGACCTGATGGAAAAACGCGCCAGCGATCCTAACGGTCGTTTTTATCTCTTACTACTGTCTGACGGTGACGTGAATCGGGGAAATCTGTTTCGTGATGTGAAAGACATTATGGCCTATAGCGATGTGCGTTTTTATCCTATCGCCTACGGTAACGTGAATGAGGAAGAGCTGCAGACCATTGCCGATCTACGAGAGTCGACGGTAAAGCGAGGCAATCCTGAAAATGTGCAAACCTTGTTTAAGGACTTATTTCAGGTAAATCTGTAATGGCCGACATCAATCCAACAAAACGTTTAATGAGTATCCTGGGTCTTGGTTGGTTAGCCTTTGGTGGTTTGGGCCTGGGGTTACGGTATGCGGTGCAAGTACCAGAGGTGACCGTTATTATCGACCAAAGCTATTGCCCCCCTGCCCAGTGGGAAACAGCCGTAGTACAGCCCTATGGCGCTTTGTACCAAAAGAGTCAGACCAATCAGACCAAGATTGCCCAGGTGATTGTCTTGACGGATATTGACCAAACCACCCTAACTACAATTCCTACACCAGATGAGTTGGGTAACCCGTTTGGTCAGGCCCCTGGTGCAGAGAAACTAACAGCCTTACAACAACAGTTTAAAGAGACTGTTGTCCTGAAATGTGGGTCTTAAAGGATAACAAGCCAGGTAAATCAGGTTTGCAGTGTCATTATGGTCTCTACAAGAAAAGCAGTGTATAGATTGGTTAATCTATACACTGCTTTTCGTAAAGATTGAAATCAACAAGGGCCAGGATTGTCACGTTCCAACGACGCTATGTTCGGACGCTTACTTCAGTGTGAGTAAAGCGCTAGTAAGGGGTTATTCGAGTTGTAGGGCATTGCGATCGCGACCCGGCACGCTTTCCAAACAGGCCTCCACCGCCCGCGCAGCTGCCAGAATATCCCGTTCAGCCCCACCTAAATACAGACGACCAAAACTACCCACCGACGAAATTTGCAGAATATTAATCTGAGCCGCTTTCTCCGCTTCATTGGCAGCCAGGGAAGCGTAGGCGGCAGGTTCTACCTCCATCACGTAGAGCGTTTGCCCCGCCAAGATCATATTGCCGCGTCGAGTACGGTTAATCAGCTGCACATGGTGGGGGTCCAGGTTACGAATGACCTGGTTAGACACCATCCGCGGACGGTAGCGATCGCGCATTTCTACACCCAGGGCATCTAAAATAGCCCGTCCAGCTGCTTTCACCTCCCCCTGGCTGCCCGAATGTATTTCCAGCAAACCGTAGAGGCGCTCTACCATCTGCAACCCTGGTGTGACGACGGCTGCTTTTAATGCCACATCGGTAATGCGATTAATTTCAATACCCGGAGAAATTTCAATCCATAGGGAAGCATCGCCTGGTAATGGCAAAAAACCAAGGGAAACGCTGCCCATGTAGGCAGCGTGCTGCGGTTGCAAGTTGTCAATATATACGTAGCTACGAAGTTCTACACCCAAGGCTGCTTCACCGTTTATAACCTGCCGATCTTATCAGGTAACTGTCAACAGGAGCGGTATTACAGCTGCATCAAGCCTTTTACATGAGTGACAATTGATCGGTACCGTTGTTCGTATCTGGATTCTTAATATCAGCCTGAGTCACTAACGTGGGCCTTTCAGGGACCTCATAACCTAAATGTTTCCAAGCAGCTGGTGTAGCAATCCGTCCTCTTGGTGTGCGTTGCAAATAGCCGATCTGTAACAGATAGGGCTCATAGACTTCTTCGATAGTCTGAGCATCTTCACCAGTGGCGGCAGCCATGGTATCCAACCCGACTGGACCACCGTTAAAGTTCTCGATCATCACCGAGAGTAACCGTCGGTCGGTCCAATCGAGACCACACGGGTCAACATTAAATAGCTCTAACGCTTCTCCAGCGATCTGCTCGGTGATGGGGCCAGAGGCTTTTACCTGAACATAGTCTCGCACCCGCTTCAGCAACCGGTTAGCAATTCGCGGTGTGCCCCGAGCCCGACGAGCAATCTCCATCGCCCCTGACTCTTCAACATCGGTTTTGAGGACTGTAGCTGTCCTCAAAATAATGTTGGTCAGCTCATCAAGTTCATAAAACCGCAAGCGCTGAATTAAACCAAACCGGTCCCTCAAGGGTGATGTTAGTGCCCCTACTTTGGTGGTTGCCCCTACCAGGGTAAAAGGCTGTAGCGGAATGCTTCGGGTTCTAGCACTTTGGCCTTTACCAATGGTGATATCCAGACGAGCGTCTTCCATCGCAGGGTACAAAATTTCCTCAGTCACCCGCGATAGGCGATGGATTTCATCAATAAATAGAATATCTCCAGCTTTCGCATTCACTAACAAACCGGCAATATCCCGAGGGCGCTCCAGGGCCGGTGCCGTCGTAATTTTGCAATCCACCTTCATTTCCTGGGCCAAAATTAGGGCCATAGTAGTCTTGCCAAGACCAGGCGGACCATACAATAATAAATGATCCAAAGGCTCATTCCGAGACTGCGCTGCCTGAATAGCAATTTGCAGCACTTCCTTCAGCGCTTTTTGGCCGATATAGTCATCCAAACTCTGAGGTCGAATACCGTCTTCATTACGACTAACCTCATCAGCACGAGCCGAGCTTTCTAGTAGCTGATTTTTTTGACCAGTCTGCGGTTGAGATGACGGAATTTTCTTGGCGGCCTGATCGTCTGGCTTCTGATTGCCAGGCTTCTGGGGCTCCGGTTGTTTGGAAGAAATGATGGCCATGACAACTCAACCAGCGATGTAGACAAGTAGGCATTGCTGATTTTCAAACGTATAAAAATCAGCCACAACAACAAATGTACTATACCGTTTAATAAATCATCACGCGTCCATCGTTAACAATGTGTACAGCACCATCATTCACAGCACTGCTGGGCAACAACTCAATTTGCAAGATATCCGCCTCTGGACGGTGTAATTTCACTTCGATAGGGCGCTGTGCAGCTTCCCAAAAAACAACTGATAGATCCCCGATGCCAATCTGAGCATCAATAGTGATCATCTGATCTGGCCACATACCATAGGGTTCAAAGTCTAAAACACGTTCAAGGTTCACCCGCCCGCCAGTATGATTGACGACTTGCAGCCTGACGGCTTGTCCAGGGACAAATTGAATTTCATCAGAGCCACAGCGATAGACACATTCAGCACCGTAAACAGCTAAAGGTGCTGTAGCTACAACAAAAGCAGAACCTAGAAAAAGTAAATGTTTAAGCATGACGAATTCCTCCATCAATAGGAGGACGGCTTAGAGTATCTATGCGTTCCATTGCGTAGCGCAGAAGGCCTGGATAACTTTCTCTGAGCTGCAAAATGGGGTGCCGCAGTTGCTTTAGCATGCCCTGAGATGTGTATCGCTAAACTCATTGCCATGACTGACTAGTGCATCGCCTTTTAGCCAGTCATAGAGCCAACAGTAGTTGCATAAAATTCTTTAACTCTCGAAACTATATACCCCATGGAACTACGATGAGAAATTTCACCATGCAGTTCAAAGAGGGCTGCCGCAATGCTCAAAACTCGTTAAAGTAAAACCATGTAAACGTTTCTAAGGTAAGTATGCGCGTACTCCTGATGACTGGAAAGGGCGGCGTTGGCAAAACGTCAGTAGCTGCGGCAACGGGGCTACGTTGTGCTGAGCTAGGGTATAAAACCCTGGTACTAAGCACCGATCCAGCACATTCTTTGGCAGATAGCTTCGATATGGAGTTGGAGCATACTCCCCGCGAAGTCAAGCCCAATCTTTGGGGAGCCGAATTAGATGCCCTGCGTGAACTAGAAGGCAACTGGGGTGCAGTGAAGCGCTACATTACTCAAGTGCTCCAGGCCCGTGGCTTAGAAGGTGTAGAAGCCGAGGAACTGGCGATTTTGCCAGGCATGGATGAAATTTTTAGCCTGGTGCGGATGAAGCGTCACCATGATGAAGGCGAATATGATGTGCTGATTATTGACTCGGCACCCACAGGTACTGCCTTACGTCTACTTAGTTTGCCAGAAGTGGCTGGCTGGTACATGCGGAAGTTATACAAACCTTTTCAGGCGGTTTCTGCGGCACTACGTCCACTCGTTGAACCCTTGTTTAGACCTGTGGCAGGGTTCTCGTTGCCCACCACTGAGGTGATGGATGCTCCCTATGAATTTTATGAGCAACTGGTAGAGCTGGAAAAGGTTTTAACCGATACGACAACGACGTCGGTGCGTTTGGTGACTAATCCTGAAAAAATGGTGCTTAAAGAGTCTCTACGAGCCCATGCTTATTTGAGTCTCTACAATGTTGGCACCGATATGGTAGTCGCCAACCGCATTATTCCTGATAGCGTGACCGATCCGTTCTTTAAGCGATGGAAAGAAAATCAACAGATTTACCGCCAAGAGATCCATGATGATTTTCGTCCTTTACCAGTTAAAGAAGTCCCTCTGTTCTCTGAGGAAATGTGCGGCATTCAAGCCTTAGAGCGATTAAAAGAGACTATCTACGGCGACGAAGATCCCACGCAGGTTTATTACAAGGAGACTACGCTTCGGGTAGTTCAAGAAGAGAATAATTACAGTCTAGAAGTGTATCTACCCGGTATTCCTAAAAGCCAGGTTGAACTGAGTAAGAGTGCGGATGAGTTAAATATTCGCATTGGTAATCATCGTCGTAATCTGGTTTTACCACAGGCATTGGCAGCCTTACAACCGGCTGGTGCCAAGATGGAAGATGACTATCTAAAAATAAAATTCGCAGCCTGATATAGCATCCCAAACATATAGCGGTTCCTGGTTGAGATGAATAAATTTTGGTGGTGTAAGTGAGTGGTGAATCGTAAGTGGGATGTATGCAATCCATTTGAGAAACTCTATATAGGGTCAATCGGGGATTGCTTGGCAATTCCCGATTGACCTCTTAACTAGGATTTTCTTAGCGATCGAATCCTCGCAGAGAAAAGGTTATGCAGGGTAATTCCTTGGCCTTATTGCTTCAGCAATAATCTTTCCATCAGAAGGTTATAAACTAAAGTGAAAGAGTTTTGTTTGATAGCGAAACTGAAGCTGGCCTTGGTGACTATAGCTATCAAACAGTTTTTTTAGCTCCATCAGCATTGGCATATAATTTGCTACATCTGCTGTCGGTGCATAGGAACAAGAGAGTAGTCGCCCCTTTAGACCATCGAAGTTCAGCACCTGGGAGTTCTCAAAGGTATGAACCTCCATGATACGAGGGATTAGAAAGTGTTCCAAGGAACCATGGCTAACGCGGCGATGGTTGACGCACTTATAGTCAGGACATTGGGCTTGCAGAAAGTCTTCGTAGGCTTGTTGAAATGGGTCACTTTCTAAGCGATCATTCCAAATCAAAGCCACATGCCCATCAGGTTTAAGAATGCGTTCAAATTCTTGGCATGTTTTTTCTTGCTCAAACCAGTGAAAAGCCTGACCGGCTACAATCCAATCTATAGAACTCTCGGGGAGAGTTGTCGTTTCCGCTTGACCACTGATGCTATGAAATTGAGGATAGGCTTGCAAAAGCTTCTCTGCGGCAAGCCGCATATTGGTATTGGGTTCTACTCCATATACCTGGTTTCCATTATCTAAAAAATGTCTGGTCAACAACCCGGTCCCTGAACCAATATCGGCCACAATATGCGATGCTGTCAGTTCATAGTGTTCAATCAGATAAGTAAATAAAGCTTTGGGATAATTGGGACGATATTTTATATAGTTTTTGACACGATTTGAGAATCGTTCTGTGGGGTTACGATTGATCATAACGCTCGTTTAAATAGTTGTTTGAACACATCCCAGCGTGAACAATTCCAATAGTCTATATGGGAACAAATTAACCCCTCTTTATTTAGTTGGAGTTCACTCCAGCCCGGAATGGAAATGCGAGGTTGCCAGGGTGGTGGGGCTGTAAAGTGTAGCGTCCACCGGGTGGTAAAGGTATTGGTTTGGGACTGTTCTACGCCGTGTAGCTCGAGCTGAATATTGTCAAACCATTTTTGAATAAATCCAATCATACGACGATACTGGTCTACGCCCCGAAATTCGTTCATGGGGTCTTTGAAGTACACGTCTTTTGCGTATAACTGATAGCTCTGTTCTTTCGGGAAGCGGGCATAGTCGACTTTTACTTGCTCAATCACTGCGAGCATAGTTGCCCTGTTCCCCGTTGTCTCATGATCACCCATGTTGAGCTACTCCGGTGGATTAACATCTGGCCATAATCTTTCGAGCTGTTGCTTCCAGGCAATGAGGGCACGTTCACCATACTGGCTATCTTGCATATCGCCCATTATGCCTTCTGCATAGAACCGGCTAATAGTTTGCATGGTAGCTTCCAAGGATTGGCCTTGTAGTTTGGCGACCTGGATCAACTGTCGTACCCGCGATTCAGTCAGACTATTAAAGAATGGGGTTACTCCGGCTTGTTTCATTTTCAACAGCTGTTCAATGGCGGCTAAAAAATCAGACACGTCTACGGTGGCCAAATTATGCTGAAAAATTCCCCAAAGTGTATTTTCATACGTGGCATAGTGAGCCATTTGGGTGTCTTCAAAGTTAGCTGTCAAAATTTGTGCCAAAAAGGGCTGGGCTTCTGCTAGCGATGCAATGGGGATCAATATTCTAACCCAGGTTTGCTGGTTAGTTAGTAGCACTATTAAGCGTTGCTCAGGGGTATCTACTTGCCATGTATCAGGCTGTTGTATATCACAGGCAACATTAAAGCGGGCCTGAAGTGTATTGGTGATGTCTTGTGGCGTCATAGAGAGAGAATACTATGCAACTATTGTTTCGGAGAAATGTAACTTGGCCGACTCTGGGCACAAAAAAGGAGGTGTAACCTGTACACCTCCTCAATCACTTTGATTTAACGAATCAGTTGATACGATCGGTTAGAATGCAAACCACTCTTCAACGGCTTCTTCCTTAGTGTTGGTATTGCGCTCAGGTGTCTCACGAGTGAACTTCATCTGGATAGAACGAGTTTGCTCACCATCGGCAGCAACAGCTTTGATGGGGTAATCAATTAAACCATCCTGGAAAGACATCTGGAAGCGGAAGGTGCCGTCGGGCTTTAGGTCGATCTTACGGCTGCCGATAGTAACTGTTGCATCGGGCTCAGTAGCACCATAAACAATCAGCTCAGCATCTGCAATTAACCAGAACTGGCGAGGACGGACAGGCGGTGCAGAGGCGGAGAAACCCACACCAGACATGTTGATACCAGACGCAGTTGGCAATGCCCACATGCCTACACCAGAAGGGAAGACAAAGGAGCTAACAGCCTGATCGGGTACCTGATGCATGGAGCCAAACAAAGAGCCAGCTATACGCTGAGCTTCCATGGACTGGGCTTTAGCAAAGATCTCGTCGTAAATGGGGTTACCTTCGGCATCCACAGCAGTTTTCTTGCTGGGAGGTACCAGTGTCATCAGGGTCTTGCCGCGTAGGTCGTTATCCCAATTGACAGTCACGAAGTGGTCTTCGATCCAATCGGAGGGATAAACGGGAGGCACATGAATAGGTGCAGAACGAGCCATCATTAACCAACGACCATCAGCAGCGACATAACCGATTTCGGCAATATAGTCGCGATCGCTAACGGGAATAGGCAAGAACCACTCCCGTGCCATCTCATCACATTCATACTGCTGCAGGCTGTGGGGAGCTACAGAGTTGATATCGACATCAGTGACATCATAGAAACGAACAGCAAGGCGAACACCACCTTGACGACGCATTTCCTCTTTATGAGGGCCTGGAATATCCCAGTAAGCATAGGCCCACTGAGGATCACGAGGCATTAAAACAATGCGGCTTTCGCCATAACCACCGGGCAAATCACCAAAACCATCATCCACGGTGGCCAGCTCTGCCATCGCTAAACCGGTCTCAGCAGGTGCCTCAGCAGTCGCAACAGCCGTGGCTGCAGGAGCAGCAGCAACCGAACCTTCACCACGAGCTGCTTGTGCTGAACGAATTGCATCGACTAACTCAACTTTACGCATACGGCTATAGCGAGATACCTCATACTCGCTAGCTACCAAGCGTAGCTGCCGCAATGTCATTTCTTCTAATGGAACCCTTGAACCGTTACCCATGGCCATAACCTTTGATTTCCAGCACTGCAGAACAAATAGCTGAATCACCCCGTGGGGATCGCGCTCAAGATTTATCATGCCAGCAAAGTGCACGGGGATCAACCAGAATGATCCCCATAAAATTAATGCCACATCGAGATTTCAGCATTTTCGCAAAACTTAACGTCAAGATTTCATGACATAAATACTTCAATGCTTCTCGATTTTGCCCACAAAGTCACAACTTCATGACAATCGGGGATCGTTTTCCGTAGATTTCCCCTGGAATGGGGTTTACTAATGCACCAAGTCATCATTGGCAGCCACTGATGGGGCACTGCCATCACCCAATCGCCTAACCGAAAGAAGTTATGTGCAATGATTGGGGCTGAAGCTATTCAGCAATTTGCCATGACACAATCATCGTCAAAGGGGAGTCGTCTGATCAGTCGTGTGTTGCCCGTGGCGGTCAAGTTATGGCTCCAATCACAGCTGGATGAGATTGGAAATTTAAACTTCAAGATTCAAGCGACCGATCGACAAGTGCTATCGGGATATATTCCTGGCATTGCCCTATCGGCTCAGCAAGCGGTATATGACGGTGTGCAGATTACGGATGTGAATGTGCAAGCCAGGGATATCAAAATCAATATCGGTCAGGTTTTGCGAGGGAAGCCCTTGCAACTAAAACAGGCATTTCCCATAGAGGGGCAAGTTGTTTTGGATAGTGACGCCCTAGCAGCTTCATCTACGGAGTCTATTTTGGCGGCAGGGCTCCTCGACTTTTGGCAAACATTACTGGCAAAGGAAGATGTCGCAGCTGAAGTGGCTACTTACTACGGTGCAGACCTTGGGGCATTAAACGATCCAAACTTATCTGGGTACCAGTCAAAAATACAAACCCTGGGAACTGATTTGCAGTTGCATTTAATGCGTAACGAACATTCAGAAATAGGATTAAGAGGATGTTTGACTATAGATCGTGGTTATATTCTGCAATTAACCAATGCCCAATGGTGTTTGTCATCTGGCGAGCATGTGCGTAGCGATGCCCTGAGAGACTTTTGTTGGAATTTAGGTGAGCAAACTGACGTGCACTCCCTTAAAGTACAGAACGATCAGCTTACATGTCAGTGCAAAATCATGGTGCAACCCTAACGCTGCCGCCAATCCCTAATTACCCGGCCACACTCCTGGCAGGCTCGGCAACAACAAGGTGATGAAATAAAACACCAAGGGAGCAGTAAACACATAGCTATCGGTGCGATCTAAGATGCCGCCGTGACCTGGAATTAACGTACCTGAATCTTTCACGCCAGCATCACGCTTCATTAGGGACTCAGTCAAATCACCCAATAGGCTAGCAACACCAATCATAGTGCCAAAGGCAGGGCCGGTGATCCACCACATGGGCCATTGAATTAGCCAGGCTCCTGCATAGCCAACCAATAAACTGCCGCCCACACCACAAATTGCGCCTTCAACCGTCTTTTTGGGGCTAATGCTAGTCAAAGGCGTACGCCCAAAGGTACGACCGGCAACATAAGCTCCGATATCTGCAGCCCAAATACAGGTAAACGCTAGCAATGTATGGATTAGACCAAGGGGTAAGCTATCTAAACTCCAATTTTGGGGCCAGTAACCACCCAAGGGAAGATTGAAAAGATCACTTTCCCAGTCCCGTAGACGAATCCAATAGCTCGGGAGATAGCCACCGTAGAACAAGCCCAAAATAGAGGCAGCTACATCCGCAATGGAGGCAAACTTCGGTAGAAACAGGACGTAAAAGCAAATGCAGGTACCCGCTAGCGATAGGATTGCATCGGTCAAATCGGGAGCTAAGTGGGCTGCAATTAACAATATTTGACTAACGATCAGCGTAGTTTTAACAGCGGCGTTGATTCCCTTAGCCTTAGTTAACCCAAAAACTTCTAATTGACCAAGATAGACGATTATGCCGAAACCAATGGTGAAGTACCAGCCCCCTAAAATAATCATAAGTAGGGCAATTGCGATCGCAACTCCACCACTAGCAATACGGATCCAAGGCATAAGCGAATAAATAAACGGGCCGTCTTGTCAGTTTGGCCAAGTTGGTAAACCATTGGTAAACCAATAGATGATCACCAAAAGCCTACTTTCCTAAGCCAACAAACTGTCCTATATAAATTAGGACAGTGGCTACTGTTAGGATAGACCGATTCAGAAGCTTATCACTTGATAGCCCCATCGTTACGGATGAGGCAGTATGATTTCCTGCTTAGACAGCATTATCTAAGCAGAGACCGATGCCATATTGTCTGTCCACTTCCGGGGTGAACTAGCACGTCGAATGTATCGCCAAATCTGAGTGGCGGCCAAAGTACCATCAGCCACCGCCACAGATACCTGATTGAGGCCCTGTTTCAAATCGCCCACCGCAAAAATACGCTCATGGGTAGTTTGAGCCATAGTATTAGTGACCAGATTTTCACCTTCCCAGGCAAGACCATCAATGCCTTTGAGATAATGATTGTGGTAAATCGAGCCCATATTAATCAGACCTGTGGTGGCTTCCACAATGGTGCCATCCTTAAGTTCGACACCGCTCATCTTATGGTTTTCTCCCAAAATACGAGCAATCGGCGCTTCATAGAGAGGATATCCGTGGTCTGCTAGCTTTTGTTTCATTTCAGCCCCCACGGTAAAGCCATTGGTAAGAACGGAAATATACGGCGTAAACCAGTTCAACACAAAAGCCACATTGATCTGAGACTCTCGGCTCACCATCACGACAGCTTTTTGATCCCACATGTCGAAACCATCACAAATCATACAAACATGAAGCGTATAGCCCGCATAGTCATAGACATTTTGCATATCCTCTAGCTCTGGTAACACATCAATTACACCAGAGGCCGCAATTAAATATTTACTGCGCAGAGTATAGTACTTGCTATTGTTTCGACCCACCTTCACGTTGACCGCAAAGGTTTCGCCCTCATCGGTCACCTGTTCCACAAATGCTTGTAAATGGTCAGCGCCCCATTCCAATGCCTGCTTTTTACCATGATTCACGATGTTACGGCCCGGCGTTGTCGGATCCAATCCTAAAACGTTTCGAGTGTCCTGCATCCAAATGGAGCGGCCCTTACCTTTTTCAATCACCAAACACTTCAGACCATAGCGAGCCAAATAAATAGCTGCCGAGAGACCACCCATACCACCACCAACAACAATGGCGTCATAGATAGTATCTAAGTGATTTTCAATATTTGCACTGGAGATTTTCATGGCATTTTAGACCTGATCTGAACAGGCATAACGATGAGGAGAGTGGGTCAGTAACTATCAGTCAAACAGAGTATGACTGAAGAAAAAGCTTGAACGAAGTTAAGCAATAACAACAACTTAGAAGAAATTTATATAATGCGTCAACGACTCCCCTCTCAGAAGGGAAAAGGCAATTTCTTCCCTGTCACAACCAAACGGCAAATAAGTAGGTGTCCTAATTAGTTCTCAGATATCGAGCCCCCAGCATGGGGAGTTTGGGGGCAGAACTAAGCTGTTAAACCGCTTGGTTGTATCTTACAAAAGATATAAGTTCACTTACTTAGTACTAGAAGAGCATTGCCTTCTTTGGTCACCAGATATTAATAGCAATCAGAGTGACAGAAGGCAAAGAAGGACAGAAATCTTCCTTCTTTGCCTTACTTCCGTCACCGACGATAGACTGAGGCTAATACTTAGCCAACAAACTCTTTACGGGGTGCAGACACACCAGGCGCATCAGCACCCTTAAGGTAAGCCAGCATCGTGTCAGCGTCAGATACCTCAAAGGGGTCGGTGGGGCAGTTGTCACCAAAATCAGGCTCTACGAACATCTTTTCGATGGTCATATCGTTAACCACCATAGAGTAACGCCAAGAGCGCATACCAAAGCCCAGATTAGACTTGTCCACCAACATGCCCATCTTACGGCTAAATTCACCGTTACCATCGGGCAGTAGCTTCACCTTATCTGCCCCCTGCTGTTTGCCCCACTGGAACATAACGAAAGCATCGTTTACAGATAGACAGTAGATATCATCAACACCCAGAGACTTCATTTCATCGGAAAGCTCTTCATAACGGGGCAGGTGGTTAGAGGAGCAAGTGGGTGTAAAGGCACCAGGAAGAGAGAAAACAACGATTTTCTTGCCAGCGAAAATATCTTGGGTAGTTGTGTCCTGCCAACGATAGGGGTTAGGGCCTTCAACAGACTCATCACGCACGCGAGTCTTGAAAACAACGCCGGGCACTTTTTCGATAACGGCCATGATAATTTCCTGTAGTTAATTGTGTAGGTGGATCAAAAAGCGCGCCGTTCAATTGCCAATAGAAATTCAAGATGAACCCATGGCGGACTTAAATAGTTGAGCGATCGCTTTCCTAAATCAGAATAATTCTTAACTTAAAAAATGTCAATACAAAAAATAACTCTGAATCTAAAGTGGCTGTTAGCTATTGCCAATGCTAAGATAAGGATACTATTGATTGCACTATAAGCTTCAGCAATGCATATATCTTGTATGCTTAGATGCTTTTGAGCGACAGATTCTATTCACACTTATTCGGCGATGTCTCTGCAGACGGAAGAAATTGTCAAAATTCTCAAATCAAAACATCTGCGAGTAACGCCTCAGCGATTTGCAGTCTATTCCAATTTGCTGGCCCGAGAGGACCATCCAACGGCTGAGCAAATTCTGAACGATGTTAATAAAGATGTGCCCCGGTCTTCCCAGGCGACTATTTATAGTTCCTTGCAGGCGCTACGGGATGTGGGCTTAGTGCGAGAGGTACTCCTAGAGGAAGGGGTGTGCCGCTACGATGCCAATGTGGGACAGCACCATCATTTTCGGTGCCAGACATGCGGTGCTATCGAGGATATTCCCTGGGATAAGTTTCAGTGTTTAGATACGGCTCAGCTTAGACCTGGCCTAAGTGTAGATACGTATGAAGTGACCGTCCATGGTATTTGCGATCGCTGCAATTAGGGCTAAGGCTTAAACTTAGCTAAACACCCTTGAAACAGTTCATCTGGCGCATCAGTTTTTAGTACAGGAAAAAAACTTCAACAGAACTTCGAAATAATTTGAAGTCCGCATCACCATACGACAACACGGATTAGCATAAAACTATAAGGTGGTGCATCCAAAAGTTACCGTTGCTGATTGGTAAGAACGGAGCTGGCTGGAGTCGTAGCAATTTGCCACAACTCCGCAGCTAAAGTCTAAACCAGGGATCAGCAGCGCTTCGCATAATCCTTGAGTTGTCCCTTAGACGTTTTTTTCTAAACTCATGACAGCCCTCAATCCTATTCTGAATTTTCTAACTCAGCCTGCAACCAGTGAAGCGATTTTGCCCCTAACGCTAACAAGCGTAGCCGATGGACAAGATGCCACATCGTTATTGCAAAGTCTTAATGCGGCATTCCTTATAATTTTGGCAGGTGAAGCTCATCCCAGCTTTGCTGAAGCCCAAACCTATCTAGAAAAATTATCCACATCACCCGATTGGGGCAAAGCAGCCAAATTCTACACCCACAGTGCTCAACTCATTGCGCAGGAACTAGAGCAAGCTTGCGCAAAAGATGCTGAGCTCACGTCCAAACTAGACCAGATGGCTAGCACCCTTACAGGTACGGCTGGAGATACAGTCGCTGCAGCGAATTCGGTATGGTCCGTCCTATTTCCTGAAGGCACAGGTATTTGGGGACAAGAAACCGAGCGAGTTGCGACGCTAAGGGCACAGCGGACGGTTGCCATTGACCAGCTCAACCCAGCCCCCATCAACAATCCGGCCAAACAGGTACTGTTTACATCCAATGCACTGTTGACCATGCCTTTAGGCACAGCAGACCTATCTAATTTTGACACTGACTTCCAAACAGACATAGCAGACGCTGCCGATGACCCTCAGCTTTACTGGTACGACCATCCCATTCCCATTGGTATAGCAGAAGAGAGTAATGAGATTTTGTATGGGCTCAAGCATTTGAACCATGCCGTTGAGTTTGAAAATCAGCAATCAGGTAGCACTGACAAGGTGAACTGTGTCCTGTCAGTATCTGTGACCCACGAGCGTCTACAAACACTGGGGAAAAGCTATCTCAAACAAGTATTGGCAGCCAGTGACCCTTTAGATCAACTGAATATTTTTGCCTTTACCGAGACCGATACCAACCGTCTGATCGATAAGGTTTTGCTACCTATCTTGGAAAAATCCTCTGCTAGCGGGGCTACCAAGGAAATGTTGTCTGTCTTTGGGGTAGATGGTCGCTATGGTCGTCACTACAGCTTCCTCAAGGCAATTGTTGCCCTGTGGAATGTCCTAGTAGATCCTGACATTAAAGCAACTTTCAAAATTGACCTGGATCAGGTCTTTCCTCAGGCCGAGTTATTAGAGCAGACAGGGAAAACTGCTTTTGGGCACCTAAAGACGCCTCTTTGGGGTGCTACAGGTCAGGATGCTTCCGGTCAAAACATTGAGTTAGGCATGATTGCTGGGGCATTGGTTAACCAACGAGATATCCACCAGGGTGTGTTTACACCTGATGTGACCATTCCAGCAACTAAGCTGGCTCCCGATGAATATGTGTTCTTTAGTAAGCTACCCCAAGCATTATCCACCGAAGCAGAAATGATGACACGCTATACAGCGGGTACAGACTTCGATGGAGAGACCAAAGCGATTCAGCGCATCCACGTGACAGGTGGCACCAACGGGATTCTGGTGGATACATTACGCCGCTACTGCACATTTACCCCTAGCTTTATCGGTCGTGCCGAAGATCAGGCCTACATTCTCTCTGCCCGTGGTCAGCAACCAAACTTAGGCTATGCCCATGCCTCTGGCTTAATCATGCGCCACGACAAAGAAGGCTTTGCGCAGGAAGCCATTGCCATGGCGAAGGTGGGCAAGCAAGTGGGAGATTATCTCCGGATTTTGTTGTTCTCTAAATATGCTGAGGCATTGCCTGAGGTAGTCGACAGCATTAAGAGTGACATTGATCCATTTACGGGTTGTTTCGTCTCTCGCCTACCTATCACAGTGGCAATGTTGAGATTTTCTCTCAAGGTAGCAACTCTGTTTAATGCGGGCAAGTCAGACGAGGCCACTGAGTTTATCCATACGGGAGTTTTCCAGTTACAGGAAGGGTTAGACTTCATCCAGGGAGGACCTAGTGACTTACAAAAGACCTATGAGCGAGAGAAGGCTGGTTGGCAGTTATTTTATCAGGCTCTAGAAGGTGTGGAAAAGGCTCTACAGGCTGGTGAGAGCTGGGCGGTAGATGTGCAAAAAGCAACTCAACAGATTGTGGAAAATTGTCGCGTCAATTAACGCTGGCCAGTAATTACCGACTGCCCTAGTTTGTGGGTGACTCAGTAATGTCTGTTGCAAAGTTCCGAAAGACAAAATTGTCTTTCGGAACTTTTGCTAAAAGGGTTTAGATACCTAGGTAGTCTTGATGGTCATAGATCTAAAAGGTGTTTGAATCGCTTCAACACAGGGGGTTGACTCGTTGCCTGATATAGCCAGTAAACTTCTCGTTGCGAAAGTGCTGATTCAGGATATGAGAAACATCCTTGAAGCCTATGAGCCAAGCGTTGGGCAAGTACCGTATGATGCTTTGCTGTGGGTGACCCTAGTTGAACGTTAACATAGACTTGTTACTCAAATGGCCACTTAACAGGGTCAACCTGTATGGCTCAGGTGACGAATCACGCGTTCAAGATAGATACTCAACCGTGTTATGTCTCATGCCCCTCTACCAAAACTACTGATCACAGGAGCCAGTGGCTTTCTTGGTTGGAATCTGTGCCAAGTGGCAGCCCAAGATTGGGATGTGTATGGTGTTTATCGGTCGCACTCTCATCCGATTCCTAACACCACCCTGCTCAAGGCCGACCTGACCAACCCCCAGGAATTTCAAACCCTGTTTCAAACCATCCGACCCGACGCCGTTGTCAATCTGGCAGCCGAGTCAAAGCCTAACCGCTGTCAGGACAATCCTGACAAATCCCATCAGATCAACGTCATCGTGGCCCGTGACATTGCAAAACTCTGTGCAGACACCGATATCCCCTATGTCTTTACCTCTACTGATCTGGTATTTGACGGTCTAAAACCACCGTATCGAGAAAACGATGCTCTCTCACCCGTCAATCTCTATGGAGAACAAAAAGCCCTGGCAGAATCAGAAATTCTCAAGTGTTATCCCAAAGCAACCATCTGTCGTATGCCCCTCATGTTTGGGGCTGCACCGCCCACAGCCAGTAGTTTTCTACAGCCCTTTATCCAAACCCTACGTGATGGTCGAGAACTCAAGTTATTTACAGACGAGGTCCGCACCCCCGTTAGTGGAATAACTGCTGCCAAAGGACTGCTGCTAGCTCTACACAATGTTCAAGGGCATATTCACCTGGGAGGCAAAGAACGCATTTCCCGCTTTGAGTTTGGTCGGCTGATGGTAGAGATTTTCAACCTCCCTGCTGCTGGTCTCAAACCGGCTCGACAACAGGATGTAAAAATGTCTGCGTCTCGGCCTCCTGATGTCTCTCTAGATAGTACTAAAGCATTTTCCATGGGCTACACCCCTGGTTCTGTTCGAGAAGAATTAAAAGCCCTACAAACACTCTGGTCTACCACTACCAAGTAAGCCGCAGTCCTTGATCTAGCATCTGATCTTGCAACTCCTCCATATATCCTTGCTCTACAATATCAGGGACTGCTAGCTCAGGCTGGGTCACTAACCAACCGGCGGTTACCCCTGCTGCTGCACCAATTCCCCATTCACTCATATGAACTCGCGTCAGCGCATTCACAATGTGGCTTACGGCTATACCTTTGCCGCCAATGAGAAGATTATTTATCTCTTGGGGCACTAAACTCTCTAATGGAATCTGGACCGGACGCACAACAAATTCTTTGGCAGGTGCACTGCCCGCTTCCCAGGAAGGGCTACCGTTACGATAACGACAGCCATGAATATCAATATCGTAATGACTCACAGCCACCGTCGTCGCGGTAAAGTCTCGTCCGCCGGGTTGGTCTGTTCTCAAGTCGGCCTCACGCATTAAGAAAGCATTATCTTCATAGGCCCTACGCCCTAAAATACGACGACCTTCGCGAATATAGGGCACCATACTCAACCCTGACCGAGTTCCCATATAGGCGTCATTGCCTGATAAGTAACTCAGCGGAAAATCAGGCGTTGATTTAGTTTGAAGTAACCAACGGGCAAACAGCAACGCATGATCCTCACCATGACGTAATGCTGTTGATGAGATGCCGCCCATCCAATTCTGTTGCTGACCATTGTCTCGAACCTGGTCGGCCGTAAAAATCAACGGTGGGTCCATCCAGGTCCAGTCATTACCACGATTCCAATTGACCATGGTCATATCTCCCATGGCAGGGGCAGCCTGAAAAGGATCATTGCGCGTGGTACTCACAATGCGACGATAGTTAAAAAAGCTGCGTCCTACAAAAAAAGGAAACCCCTCCATCTCAAATGCTTTCTCATGCTCATGGACCGCGTAAAGGGGAGGGGTTTGCTGCAATGACTGTTCTAAATTGGTAAGGCTTTTGCCTTGATCATCATGCAGGGCAATCACAAAAGGATAGGTAAACGCCTGGGTACAGGCCGGATTATCTTTTTCTGAACCATTGATTTCGCCGGTTGTTGTTTTTGCCTCTGACCCCAGTCGATGGGGTAGATTTGCCCATCCCACAAACTCTCCTGTATCGGTAGCATCAATCACAAGCATCCGTTTACCTGCAGGGGGTTCTAACGTCACTGAAACTTTCTCAAAGATGTCATCTCCAGACCAGGAATACCAGGCAGCCAACTCTTGAGACAATCGGCCTGTGGGGACATAGCTTTGACTTTTGGGAATACGCTGAACCGCATGAATGGCAACAATTTCTTGACCACTCTCATCAAATGTAGCGCCCTTGAACGCCGTTTGGGTTTGCCAGCGACTCTCAGGAGCCTTGGATAAACTAGTTTCTAAATGGTCTTGGGCAGCGATTGCCCCTGCTTGGGGCACAAAACATAGGTTACCTACCCAGCAAGCATTGACATCGTCGACCACAACGGTTCCTTTATCCGTCCACTCAGGCAGAGTAACCGTTTGTTGCGCAATGGTTTGCTTAAATCCTTGCCAACTAGATGAGAAGTTTTGATCCGCTCGCATGGCTAAAGACTCATCGAGGGCGGAGACTCCCTGAGAGCTAATCTGTCCTCCCAGCCACGGGGTTAGTTCGATCAAACAGGTCGTTGCCCCTGCTGCCATCGCGTGGTAAGCCGCAGCCACCCCCCCAAGAGACCCACCGATGACGGCCACGTCACATTGCCATGTTTCTTGCGGCTGAGGTAATGGAGTGAGATTCGGTCTACCATTGGCCAATGTCAGTGGTGGAGATGGTGGTGTGACCACTGCTTCAATCTCTGGTTGACGGGTACAGGCCCAGCCCGCACAAAGCACAATAAACCAGCCACAACATCTGATCAGCAGATTAAATCGAACCATGACTCAGACTATGGAAACGGAGATAATTCTACCGTCAATTTGTGGGTGGCTTATTTTTGGATAACCAGTTTAGGAATTTGCGCGGCAATTAATAGCTGAAAGCGTCGAGTCAGTACAATAGCAGCGACTAGTTGTCCTAAGGCTAAACACCACCATAAACCACTGCCCTGCCAGCCTAGCCATTGACCTGCTACATAGCCCAAACCGATGCCAATCACCCAGTGTACAAGCACATCTACCGTAGCCAATAAATGGGTATCTTTGAGCCCTTGTAAGGTGCCTGCACTGATGATGCGAATTCCCTGGGCAATTTGAAACACAACGCCAATCTTAAATAAGGTGGCGGCTAGACTGACTGTTTGAGCGTTTGCAGGCAAATCTACATTCAGATAAAAACCAGCTATAGTTCGGGGTAAAAGCCACAACGGAATCGCCAGTAACATCACTAGCATGAGATTCATGAGGAGGTTGGCCTGGGCCACGCGGCGGGCAGCCCGTGGGTCTGCGGCCCCCATCTTATGTCCGGTGCGCATGGCGGCTGCATAGGCAAAGCCCCAGGAAAACATGAGCAACAATTCTGTGGTGGTCATGACAATGCGATGGGCCGCTAATAGCTCTGTGCTCCATAGTCCCATGAGCAAAGCCGCTGCTGTAAATGCCCCCATTTCAGTCACGTAGTCGATACATAAGGGCCAGCCCAGGTGAATAATTTCGGTCAGGATAGCGCGATCGCATCGCCACCATCGCCGTAACAACTGCAATCGCCTCAGGGATGGATAAACCTGCAACATCACCACCGCCGCCACAAAGTTAAACCAAACGACCAGGGTACTGGCCCAGCCAATGCCAGCCAGCCCTAACTCCGGCAATCCCCAGCTACCGTAGGTTAGCCCATAGTTCAAACCAATATTCAGCGGAATCCCCAGCCCCATGAGCACCATGATTAACCTAGGTCGCGATAGGGCCGTCAGAATTTCTTTAAACACAAACAGACCGAGTACCGCCGGTAGCCCCCACACCATGGCGTGCAGGTAAACCGTTGCCAACGAGACAATGACAGCCTGCTGGCCAAAGAGACGAAAGACGATGTCCAGGTGCCAGATCAGCACCATAACGGGTAAGGAAATCCAAAAACTTAGCCACAGTCCTTGAATATTGATGCGGCTAACTCGATGGTGGTCTCGGGCACCATGGGCTTCGGCTGCGATCGCACCCGTCATTTCTAAAAGCCCTGCACATAAGAAAAACAGCATCCAAAACGACGTTGCCCCCAACCCACCTGCGGCCAACGTTGTCGTCCCCAACCCACCCATCATCAGCGTATCGACAAAGCTCACAGCCCCCTCCGACAGCTGAATCAACATCAAGGGAATAGCCAGCCTTAAAGACGCTTTCGCTTCAGTCCATAGACTACTTCGGGATAAAAAATGCAGTAGAGGCATGGTAGATGCAAATTCAAGCGATGCCTTAAGCTTCACAACGACATCCAACATTTCAGATAACCATGGCAATTTTCCCCTGATTGCTAACGCGATTTCAACAGGTACCACACAAACCAACCACATCAATTTGGTAGGCTAGATTTAACCCTACTTCTGCCCCCGTCATGGAAAATTTACCCACCGCTGAGCGCTATCTCTATGAGCTATTCAGCTTTATTAGCGATGGCTACTTGACCGTCACCAACCCTAGCGGTCAGGTATTTAACTTTGGCTCTCCAGACACCCAACCCCATCTCCACCTGCAGGTTCACGATCAGCGTACCTACGCCAGCATTATTACCTTCGCCTCTTTAGGATTTGGCGAAGCTTACATGGACGGCTGGTGGAACGAAGCCGAAAATCGATTGACAGAGCTAATTAGTATGCTCTATCGCAATAAGGTTTATTCCAAGGCAAGCCAGAAATTAACTATTCCGTTAGCGCTGCAAATCATTTCCCAACGGCTCAAGACGATTCCACTACTGATTCAAAACAGTCGTAAAAATGTGCAATATCATTACGACCTAGGCAACGACTTTTATCAGCTATTTCTAGACCCAACACTCACCTACTCCTGCGGTTATCAGGTCACCCCCGAAGACAGTCTGGAAACCATGCAAAATCAGAAGTATGAGATCATCTGTCGCAAGCTTGCACTCAAACCAGGTGAATCATTAATTGATATTGGCTGTGGCTGGGGCGGTATGCTGCTCTATGCAGCCGAGCACTATGGCATCACCGGCACTGGCATTACATTAAGCGATGAGCAAGCGGCCTTAGCTAACAAACGTATTACAGAAAAAGGCCTAACAGACAAAGTCAAAATTGAAATCAAAGATTATCGCAAGGCAGAAGGGCAGTACGACAAGTTTGTCAGCATTGGCATGTTTGAGCATGTTGGCAAAGGCAATTTCTCTACGTTTATGGAAAAAGCCAGAGCCTTACTTAAACCCCATGGCGTGGGGATGCTCCACACAATCACCACCGAAAGCTCTGAACGCAACGGTCCCTGGATCGACAAATATATTTTTCCGGGTGGTTATGCGCCCCAGCTCTCTGAAATTTGCCGAGATTTACGAGCCGCGAAACTGACCGTTGCTCACTGTGAAAACCTTAAGCCTCACTACGCAGAAACCTTTAAACGCTGGGGTGAAAACTTCACCAACAACCGTGAACTAATTTCCTCACTTTCGCCTAACTATGATGAGAGATTTTTACGTATGTGGGATCTCTACCTACAGTCCTTTCAAGCATCTTTTAGGGACGGCAGTATGCACATATATCAGGTCTTATTCTATGGCGACAAACAGTGGCGACTAAATGTGCCATTGCCTGGCTTTTTACCAGAAAAAATGGGGCAGGCGTTGTAACAACTGACTGACTCCAGTATTTACAACTTGAGCATGGGGTTAGAATTTGCCAGCATCACCTCAACATCACTCACGGTTAGCGGTTTTGAGAATAAATATCCCTGACCAAATTGACAGCCCAATTGCTGTAACTGATAGAGGTGATGCTGGGTTTCGATACCTTCTGCCACCGTCATCAAGCCCAGCTGTTTCGCTAGGGCAAGGATGGTGCCAACCAACTGATAGTCACGATTATCCACCTGCATATTACTCACAAATGAACGATCAATTTTTAAACTGTGAACGGGTAAACGCTGTAGATAACTCAAAGATGAGTATCCAGTCCCAAAATCATCAATACTTATTTTGATCTGTCTTGTGGCTAGCTTAGTTAAAAAATCAATGGTTTGATCAATATCTTCAATTAAGATACTCTCGGTGATTTCGAACGTAATTAAATCACCCGTAATCGGTGTTGAATTCAGGATATGGTCGATATCTTGAAGCAGGCTAGACCGATACAGGTCTTGGACAGAAAGATTAATACTCAGTCTCAGAGGAGTATGTCCTGGAAACTGTTGTTGCCAGCTAGCCAGTTGCTCGCAAGCATTAAAAATCACCCAGCTATCTAACGTCGTAATTAAACCTGTTTCTTCTGCAATGGGGATAAATGATTCAGGAGAGATTGTTCCTCGGTGAGGATGTTGCCAGCGGATTAAGGGTTCAAAGCCAATTAGCTGCCTGTCAGCTAAACTCACAATGGGTTGATAGGTAAGCACCAGCTCTTGCTGATTGAAAGCATGACGTAAATCTGTTTCCAACGTCATGCGACTCATCACCTCAGCATGCATCACCTCATCAAAGAATTTATAGAACGTATTTTCCTGTGCCTTGGCACAGTACATGGCAATGTCAGCATCCCTAATAATCGTTGAGGCCTGACTATATCCGTTATGACCAGTCGCAATACCAATGCTGGTATTGATAAAGACCTGATGCTCATCAATGGTAATCGGCGTTTGGCCATCGGCTAAAATTTGCTCAACGCAATGAATAATATCTTCTGTACCATTCACATCTTCTAGCAAGATAACAAACTCATCACCGCCCAGTCGGGCCACCATATCTGTATGCCGCAAATGCAGGCGCAGGCGCTTAGATACCTCGATGAGAAGTTGATCACCCACATAATGGCCCAAACTGTCGTTAATGACCTTAAACCGATCTAAATCAAGAAATAAAACCGCATAACGATAATCCTTCAGGCGTTGAGACCGATCAATTGCTAATTCAAGACGATCAACTAAAAATGACCGATTCGGCAACCCTGTCAGTGGATCATGCAAGGCATTATGAACAATTTGATCCTGCGCCTGCTTAAGCTCACTAATATCTCGACAGACACAAATTAACAAACCCTCGTCTGTCAACGTCAACGAGAGACCCTCTGCAAAGGTTGAACCATCTTTTCGAGAAGCGATTGATTCTCCTTGCCAGGCTCTAGCATGCTCTAAATCTGGCATAATTTCTTGTTCAAATCTCTGAATTTGGGCAGGAGAATATAGCATTTGCCAGGACTCGCCTAAGAGTTCTTCAGAATGTGTGTAGCCAAAAAGACTTAAATGGGCTTGGTTTACATAAATATAGATGCCATTTTGTAAAATACCAATGCCATCAACAACTGCTTCCATAGCCGCTAGCTGCTGTTTGATAATCGCCTCAGCTTCCTTATGTTCAGTAATATCCTGAAATGTCCCCAATACCCCAATTATCTGCCCCTCTAAATTATGGAGAGGTAATTTGTTAGTTTCTGTCCAGATTTGTTCACCGTTAGCTTTGCGTGTCCTAGCAATAATGCCTAACTTGGGGGTGTTAGATGTAATGACTTGCCTATCCTCAGTACGACAGATCTCTGTTTCTAAAGGAGTCCAAGGCAAATCATAATCTGTTTTACCTTGAATCTCTGCTAGAGAGGCCAGTCCTACATCCATCAAAAAATTACGATTTCCTCCCCGATACACTGAATTGAGATCTTTCCAAAATATACTGAGAGGAAAGGTATCTAGTACAGTTTGCAAAAACTGTTCTCGTTCCTGCAACTCAGCAGTTCGCTCCACGACTTTGGCTTCTAGGGCATGATTCAACTGTTCAAGAGCTATATTGGCTTTTTGACGCTCTAATTCAGCGGCTGCTCGCGCCGCAAAAATTTGTAAAACCTGTATGGCTCGCTGGGGATCTGACAACGGCTGCTGGTGAACAATACATAGAATACCAATCACATCCTCTTGCGTATCTCGCAAGGCAATCCCTAAATAGCTTTCCGCAGCCATTTCATACAGTAGTAAGTAATCAGGAAAGCATTGCTGAATAGAGCCTTCACAATAAAATAGCCCCTCTTCCATCGTTCTTTCACAAGGGGTATCAACTAATTGAAAAATAGCATTGGGCTGTAATTCTCCCTTAGCCCAAATAGCTAAGGAATGAAGGTTATTGTCAATACACTCACTAACAACAACATAAGATACATCCAGAGCTTCAGCAATGTGTCTTGTTAATGCCGGGAAAAAGTCTTGCCCCACAGCAGCCGTACCCAAAATTAGATTCTGTAGTTGAGCTTCTGCTTTTTTACGATCGCTAATATCCGTTTCTACGATGGTCACTTCCCAGTATCCTCTTGCCTCATTCCACTGGGCAAAACAATTAGATAAAATCCAGGCGATAGAACCATCCTGACAACGTAGTCGATATTCCATCTGATAGATAGACGCCCCCCGATCATTCAGGATAGATCCTATGACGGGTCGAATGATCGCGTCCCAATCATCAGGGTCAACACTATTTTTCCAAAGATCTGGAACCGACAATATGTCCTGAACCGTATATCCAACGTTATTAGTGAAATGGGGTGAGATATAGTCGTACTGCATCGACATGTCTGCATAAAGCCGCAGTCGAATAATGCTAGCGATCGCACTGTCTAACACTTCACTGAGCTGCTTTTTAGAGCTTTGTAAGTCCAGCTCTAATTGCTTCCTCACTGTAATATCTTGATAAGTACCTAACACCCCCACCACTTTACCGGTGAGACTACGAAGAGGCATTTTGTTAGTTTCTATCCAAATTTGTTGACCATCTGCTTTGATTAACGTCTCTTCAATGCCCAACTTCGCAGCATTAGACTGCATCACTTCACGATCGTCTCTTTGCGCATGAACAGCATGGTCTGCCCCCCAGGGCATATCATAGTCTGTTTTACCAATCATCTCGGCAATATCATCTAACCCGGCATCCTTTAAAAAGTTACGATTACAGCCTAAATAGGCAGAATTTAAATCTTTCCAAAAAACCGAAATGGGGAATGTATCTAACACCGCTTGAAGAAACTGTTCACGCTCGCGCAGAGCCACCGTTCGCTCTGACACTCTGGCTTCCAGGTTTTGATTAAGCTGCTCTAGAGACTCAATAGCTCGCTGGCGTTCTAGTTCAGCCGTAGCCCGAGCGGCAAATACCTGCAAAATATCCTCAGCACGTTCAGGTTTTTTCAGCGGCTGTTGGTCCAGCACACATAAATGCCCCATGGTATTGCCCTGAGTGTCACATAATGCGATACCTGAATAACTGTTAGCATTCATTTTCACCAAATCGACATCCTTCGGAAATGCCTGCTGCACTAACGTCTCATGATGAAAACGCCCAGCGTTTAACGTGTGTTCACAAGGTGTTTCTTCTGGATAATAAGAAATTGGATCATGCAAAGAACCATTCGCCCAAAACGCCAGTGTATGGAGCTTGCCATCAATTAGTTCAGTTACCATCACATAGTTAACCTCCAGGGCAACTGCAATGTGGCGCACTAACGCTGGGAAAAAATTTTGGCCTGTTGTGGCAGCAGTCCCTTCAATCAAGTTTTGCAACTGTCGTTCAGCCTGTTTGCGATCGCTAATATCGCGAACCATAAACAAGACCTCATCCTCGCCTATTTTAACAACTCTGACTTCTTCATCACGCCATTGATCATCACATTGAACCTGATGCTCATAGGTTTTTAGATCTCCTGAACTTAACGCCTCTTGGAGGTACAACATTTGTTGATGCGCAATCTCTACAGGCAATACCGCCATCATCGATAAGCCCACAGGATCTAAATTTTCAGCAAATAACGTAATGCCCTGCTTATAGGTCACTACTTGTCGATAGATGCCCTGAGCATCTACACAAAATAAATAATCTGGAATAGCCGCCAGCACAGCTTGTTGTTTCAAATCGCTTTGCGTAAAATCTGGCGTAATGGATCTGAGCAACCGGCTACGAACGACATAGTGATTACGATTGCGCTGTGCATTTCCTCCCTGAAGAGAGTCCGCTACTGGCTGCTGAGACGCCTGAAATTGCGCAATAGAAGCATCTTGTGAACGCTCGAATAGTGACTGTAATGTCCCTTGGGTTACCAAACCAGATAGTCGATTCTGCGCATCCAATAGTGGTAAGTGACGAATATGATGACGACGCAACAGATCATAGGCAACGTCCCAATGGGTAAAATCAGCTTCATCCAAGGTGACCACTGGAGACGTCATCACCTCACCTATTCTCAAGGTATCTAAAGGCCGTTGTTGAGCACTTAAATGCACCACATCGCGCTCCGTCAGCAACCCACATACTCGTCCGTCTGCCTCTACAGCCACCACACAGCTGCCACACTCTGTCAACCTAACATCTGTTAAGTTAATCTGTTGACTTGGCGCTAGATTGGTCGCCTCTGTACGGTCAACCAATGGCACTTTAGCCATACGACGAATTGCATTGAGCACAAACGTTTTAGGCGAAACCACCAACGGGGTGCGAATAATCGCAGACTCCAGCTCTAATGACATTGAGACCGTTTCACGAGTGACCATAGATTTTCAGAGCAAGACTATGTTAATTCAATTGAAAAATGCATCAGGCAAAAGAGGTTCAGTCCGCCCATTGTCCACTAGTGTCAAAGCAAAAGTATCGTTATGTCAATTTTATATAGCTTTTCAGCATTTTCTAAGGGGCACTCGGTAACATCGCTGCTACAGTTTTTGAGTCAAATGTGATTTTGGATACCAATTCTTAACACTAAGATTCTAGAAATTAGCGTTGTCTTACCATGAATGCTTTTGCAATTGCTCTTATTGAATGTCTGCTCAAAGCGGTACAGATCTACTTTATCGCCGGTTTAATTTTCGCCATTGTGTTCTCACTGTTGGGCGTACAGCGGACTGACCCTGGTGCCCGTGGGATAGCGCCCTTTTTTCGCCTCATTATCATTCCTGGGGTCAGTATTTTTTGGCCCCTATTCGCACTGCGGTTAGTGCAAGGCAAACAACATCCTATCGAAAAAACAGCCCACCGTCAGGCCGCTAAATTTAGCCGATAGCCCATTTAGAAAATTACTGATACCCCAGGAGGTTCATGTGATTATTTCTCGTCGCAAACTCCATCTATTTTCATCCATTGCCCTAGCGATCATCATGCCCATCATCTTTATCGCTGGGCTGCTATTTCGGCCTACCTATGCAACGGTGACCCCGGATACCGATCAATTACTTAGCCAATCGTTACAGACTAATGTCGTGCTCCCCCCGTCAACCTCAAACGCACCACACCAAAATTCTATGACAGCCTTTCTCAGGCAGCCATCAGAGTAACCCGACAATCCAGACGCTGCTATTTGACACACCATTCACCGCTCATTTCATGAGTGATATCTCCTTGCCATGAGTGTTTCCTATAAATCTATTCAGTGGAATAAACAGAAACTGATCTACGATGCTATTTTGTTGGCGACCGTTGGACTCTACATTTATATTTTTCTCACCGTTGCCAGCAAAACCGGGACTGGACTAGATCTTAGAGGCATTCGCATTCGTGCTTACGGATCGGCAGCCTTTATTCTGTTGAATATCATTCTGTCCATTGGTCCCCTCACCCGTCTAGACAAGCGATTCTATCCGCTTTTATTTAATCGACGCCATATGGGAGTTACGTTCTTCTTCCTAGCGTTGATTCATGCCATTGGCTTAAATCTTCCCGTACTGCCGTTGAAGGTAGATGGTGTGCTCACCTGGTATCACGATTTTGGCAATCTAGAACCGTTGGTGAGTCTGTTTGCGAGCAATGTTGAGTACACCGATTTAATTCGTTTTCCCTTTGAAAGTCTGGGTGCTGCCGCTCTCGTCATTTTCTTTGTGATGGCTGCCACCAGCCATGACTTTTGGTTAGTCAACTTGACTGCACCTATTTGGAAAGCTCTACACATGGGGGTTTACCTAGCTTATGGTCTAGTGGTTTCCCATGTCATCCTCGGCCCTATACAAACAAACCAGCATCCTTGTTTAACCATTGGTATGGGCATCAGTCTTGTGTGGATTGTTGGTCTACATCTGTTCACAGCGCTGAGGGAAGCAAACGTCGATAGTCAACCCGCTGGTCCCAGTGATGCATCTGGCTTTGTCGATGTGGGCAGCGTTGCTGACATTGCAGAAAATCGGGCAAAAATTGTGACCTTAGCCGGAGAACGGGTGGCAATCTTTAAGTATGATGGCAAGCTCTCAGCTGTTTCTAATGTTTGCCAACACCAGAATGGTCCTCTCGGCGAAGGCAAAGTGGTCGATGGCTGTATTACCTGTCCATGGCATGGATATCAATATTTACCGGCTGAAGGGGCTTCACCTCCGCCCTTTACTGAGAAAATTCCCACCTTTGAGGTCAGACTCATGGGCGATCGCATCTGGGTTGATCCGATTGCTAAGCCACCAGGCACCAGGGTTGCCCCCGCCATCATTGGATGAGCAAAGCCCTCTGCATTTCTCTTAACAAAAATATTTGGACAGCCCAATGACTCAACGCGACGATTTTTATATTGGTTATGCGCCTTTACCCCCTAGCGTACGGCGATTGTTGCTGTGGTTTATACCGGTTTTGGTATTGTGCGTCTTGGGGTTAGCCATTATTGCCCCAGGGCTTCATTTTGATCAGGCTAATCCAGGGCAAGTTCAGGGCAGTCAAGAGTTTGAGGGGTTACTACTGGCAGAACCGTCGCCACATCTCTTGGTGCCTAATGGGGATGCCCCCAATGAGCCGTTTAAGGTTTACCCGTTATCAGGACTGAATAAAATGGCTCCTAGAGCAACCATTATGGACAATGCGGGCAGCTGGGTAAAACTCAAGGGGTTGTTGGTGAGTCGTAAGCCCTATGAGATGTTGGCAGCCCAATCGGCAGAGGTGATTGATGTGCCTGCTG
>JAHQVZ010000007.1 GCA_019634055.1 Leptolyngbyaceae cyanobacterium MAG.088 | reverse complement strand
CCTAGCAATTAGGTCAGCAATCTCTGACACAGGCAAAACCCGCTCTAGAAAATCACTCACAATTTCCCACCCATATCGCAGAGCAAAGAGCGTTTCGTCCTTGGGCTGATCATCGATATGGAAAATACGCATTTTCAAACGGAATTAGATAGGGAAGTAAGGGAGAAGGGGGGCAAGGGAGAAGGGGGGCAGTACCTATTTTTTTTTACGGTGTGGAGCGAATGCGGAGCAGCGTAAGACCTAGCCGTAACCTTCTCTCATCAGTAGTTTCGCCATTTAGGACCACCTATTTTCGAGGGGTGTGGGGACGTTAGGTCCCCACGTTAAGGAGGGGCGCGGGGAGGAAATCCCCGTTCAAAATTTATAGCTAAGGTGGCAGGAGCCACAGGATGGGGTTCACCAGGCAGAGCCTGGGAACCAGGGTGCAGGCCACAGGAGCTGGGGGTCACCAGGCAGAGCCTGGGAACCAGGGTGCAGACTCGGGAGTTAAAGAAATTATTGAAATTAAACTTTTGCCCTCTTCCTAAATCCTTCTCCCTGTGGGAGAAGGACTTTGATTCGGCGGTGAGCTATTTAGCTAACGGTTCCAGAGCTTTAGCAATATCCTCAACAGTGGCCCCTTCCAATAAAAGACGACCCTTCGACGTCACAATCAGCACCTTATCAATTTTGCCTTGCTCCTGCTGCCGTTCACGCCAAGCGGTATACCACTTATGCAATTGCTCAGCAATAGTCAACACCCCACCAACGATCCCCACAATGGTCGCCACTGCCGTCAGACCCCCATCTTTCTGAACCGCACCACTAACCTCGTAACTACCCTCAACCCCCTCTAAGGCCACCAATGCCTCAGCTGCCGTATCCGCCGCTGCGCCCTCAATCGCAATTTGTAAGTCTGCCATGGGTCAAATTATTTAAATTGTCGACTACAATTTTGCTTGAAAATTTGTGGGTAGTCCCCATCAAGTCAATGGCTAGAGCCCAATGCAATAAGCACCACCCACCCAACGATCTACATACCGTTAACCCACGATTCCAATCAATTTTCGTTGGTACAAATAACCTACCCAAATTCCTGTGGCGTTAGGACGCCCCATCCCCTATAATTGGGGACTGGAATTATTCCTATCAAGGAGACTAAACGCTACATGTCGCGATATAGAGGTCCTCGCCTTCGTATTACCCGTCGCCTCGGCGAACTACCCGGTCTCACCCGGAAAGTTGCCCGTAAGGCATATCCCCCTGGTCAGCATGGCCAGGCGCGGAAAAAGAAATCTGAATATTGCATTCGTCTAGAAGAGAAGCAAAAGCTTCGCTACAACTATGGCGTAACCGAGCGTCAGCTACTGCGCTACGTGAAAAAAGCACGTCGTGCCGGTGGTTCTACTGGTCAGGTGATCCTGCAGCAGCTAGAAATGCGTTTGGACAATACTATATTTCGACTAGGCATGGGACCCACCATTCCCGCTGCTCGCCAAGTCGTTAACCACGGTCACATTACTATCAACGGTCGTGTGATTAGCATTCCTAGCTATCAGTGCCGCCCCGGTGATGTCATCGGCGTTCGGCCCAAAGACGTGTCGAAAGCACTAGTGGAGTCCAACCTGGAATTTCCTGGTTTGGCCAATATTCCCACTCACCTAGAGTTTGATAAAGCCAAACTCGAAGCTAAGGTGAACAGCATTATTGAACGTGAATGGGTAGCCCTCAACATCAACGAACTCCTCGTGGTTGAGTACTACTCCCGTAAAGCGTAGACCTTCTGTCGCTCTACTTTTTGAATACGTTAGGCATACGTTTGCGTATTTTTACCGCGCTAGTTTAGTTATTTCCATTAGCCCCTGAGGTCCGTCAGCCTTGGGGGTTTTATTTATGGTCTGCCTACCAGACTGTTTACCTAAAGTGGCATCCACGACAGCACAATTAACTCACCATTGACTACGCCAATACTCAGTTCGTAAATAAACTCGTAGCGATCTTCGTTTCTATCCCAGGCCGTAATCCATAGTTCATAGGTGCGTGTATCGCATTCATAGCGTGGCAATTGGCGCAGAACATCGATCTGGTGACCGCGATAACTTTGTAAAAGATCAGCAACGGCTGCCGTAACGGCTGCAGTGTAATGATGCTCTGAGTAAATTTTCGGAAATACCATGGAAAAACGCCTAGGAGCGATAGTGATTATACGCACTAATTTAGTTGACGTTACCTAGGGGCAAGATGGTTTCAAGCAATATGTAAAGTTTTTGAGAAAAAGACCTCGGATTATATCAAGCTATATCCCTTAAATATCAAGCGAAATAGTTGATACCCTAGGGGATATGACTAAAACTCTCGCTTATCAAACTGAGTTGTTGCCTTAAACTGTTAGCGGAATAGAGACCTAGGTTTATGAGCGAAACTATAGAACGGCTGCAAACATTACTTAATCGTGCGCAACAGCTAACAGAGGCAGACGCCCTGGCCGATTTACCCGTAGCCGTTGCTGAACGCTTAAAGACAGAATCTGCTACGCCGTTAGTTGCTGCGTTAGGTTTGAGCGATGCCCTATGGATTGATAATCCCCATAAAGGAGAAAAGGGCGCTTCACGAGCTGTGCGGGTAATCCAGCGGGATGAAGCGTTGGTGCGGGCATTGGCGTTTTATCGGCTAAAGGGTGGCACAGACTTAGAAAAAACAGCGGCCTTTTTTGAGGAAACCTTTGCGGCACCCAGTGAACATGATGGCCAGGTCAGTCATCCGTAAGGGCGCGCCGCAATGTGCCTCAACAAGCGCCCCAACAAGCGCCCCAGCAGCGTCTCTGTCTCTACTTGTGATGATTGATGACGTGGGGAATTAATGAATGGGGTTTTTCTAGATCGTAGGCATGCATCAAGTTGTCGTCTCCCATAATCTCTCGGGGGGTACCGTCGGCAACAATTTTGCCCTGGTACATGATTAAGGTGCGATCGCACACCTCCAACAAAAACTCCAAATCATGGGAGGCAATCACCATGGTCTGTTGCAGCCCATACATAAAATTAATCAACCGCCGTCGACTGCGAATATCAAGGCTGGCGGTGGGTTCATCGTAGAGCACAATCTGGGGTTTCATCGCCAAGAGCCCAGCAATGGCCACCATCTGTTTCTCTCCACCAGATAGATGATGGGGGGGGCGTTCTGCCAGAGGCTGTACACCCGTCAGGGCAATGGCTGCATCCACCCGTTCATCCACCTGGTGGGGCAACAGGTCCATATTGGCTGGCCCAAAGCGAATGTCGTCTTGTACGGATGCTGAAAATAACTGATTGTTAGGGTTCTGAAACAATAGACCAATTTGTGGATTAAACCCACCAGCCATGACAGGTTTATCCATTAAGCGAACGGCTCCTGCCGTTGGCGTCAAGGCACCACAAAGGGTCATAAACAATGTTGTTTTGCCACAGCCATTATGGCCAATAATGCCTACCCGTTCTCCGGGGGAAATGTGCAAACAAATATTGTCGAGCACCTGCAATCGATCGGGATAGGAAAAACAAAGATGGTCAATGGCAATCGCAGCTACCGTAGGCTGATGCGCAATTGTTTTCTTAGGCAGTAGAGATGTCATAGACACAACTTGAGTACAAAGAGAAGGTTAGGTAGGGGAGAATTGAAAATTGAGCATTGATCATGAATAACTCTCAATTTTTAATTCTCAATTCTCAATTTTCAACTATGTGATTGTCTGTAGTCCGATCAAAGTCAGGGCAATGGTAGCGCATAATCCAAGGGCTGCAATGTCTGGTGTCTGCCCCCATCCCTTAATTTGGTATAGAGTTTTACGACTATTGGCATAGCCCCGCAGTCTCATGGCTTTATATATTCGTTCTGATTGTTCATAGCTACGAATGAGCAGGGTGCCGATAACGGCGGCTAGTTGTTGCCAGCTATGAGGGGTGCCAACGGGTTTAAATCCGCGTAATCGCATTGCCTGACGCAAATGGGACAGCAACTCGGCCATATCAAACAGGTAACGATAGGCAAGTAAGGCCATTTCTGCCATGAGCGGCGGTAGCCCCAAAGAGACCAGGGTGTCGATCAGGGTTAGCAGGGGGGTGGTGCCCAATAACATCATGCCAAGGGTAACAATGGAGAGGAAACGACCGGCAATTAGCCCCATGGCGATCAGGCCCTCTTGGCGAATGGCAATGGGGCCCCACTGCCAGAGGAGGGTGTTGCCCGATAGCAACGGTAGGGCAATGACGATCCCCAACAAAAATAGACCTGGATAGCGCAGGCGCGATCGCAAAAATGACCAGGGCAACCCCGATAACAGATACAGTACTGCGGTCACCAATAAACAAACTGGAATTAGCTGTATCTGTCGAACACTGGAAAATCCCAGCATCAACAGTCCTAATCCAACTAACTTAGTCCGAGGCCACCAGCGATGGATGGGAGACTGAAGCGCTGCATAGGTGTCGAGGGTTAATCGCATAGCCGATCTCCCGTTGACCTGACTGGTTGGCGAGCCCTGACTGGTTCAGGCACTAAGCCAATTAACAATTCTGGTTTTGTGCGTTGTAAAAACGTCACCAGCAGCGCCGTAAATATGCCCTCAATAATCACTAGGGGGCCGTGGGCTAGACCCAGGGTCAGTAAAGCCGCTCGCTCAGTTGCCACATCAAAGCCGACGGGGACCGTCAAAATCAACAAACTTATAAACAGGCTAACGGCTAACGCCATGCCAATGGCCCCCGCTAAAAACCCACTGATGCCCAACCGAACTGACGGTTTAAGTGCCTGGGGCAGCCAACGACGTAGTTGAAATAGGCCATGGCCCACCAGGGCAGGAATACCGATGATGACGGCATTGACCCCCAATGTGGAAAAACCACCATGACCCAAAAATAAGGCCTGAAAAAACAGGCCAATCAAAATTGCTAAAAAGGCGTAATACCCGAGGACAGCGCCTAAAAGACCGCTTAGCACCAGATGCAAACTCATGGGCGGCAGCGGAATCTGAATAGATGAGGCCACGAAAAAAGCTGCCGTTAGCAACGCGGCTTTAGGCATGTGGACCGATGGATCGCTATGGCGATTAATCTTTCGTATACAGTGCCAGGTAATTAATCCGCTGAGGCCATACCCAACGATGCACAGGTGAGGGGGAACAAAACCATCTGGAATATGCACTAGGATTTTTTACCTCGTGAGAAAAATAAGACTGTTCCAATTAGGCCCCAAAGGGCTGCCCCAGCGCTGGCCCAACGCTGGATAGGATCGGCTGGATTCGACGAGGACACCACCGCAGCAGTGGCTGTAGTGGTTAGTTTGGCTGCAGTTTGGGCAGTTTCTGCAGAGGTCTCTATTGGGGCAATGGCTTGGGTCTCCACAGGCACATTTACGGTAGTGCCATGACCTGCCTGACGAATGACGACATCCCAACTGCCTGGGGTGTCAGGCTGAAATTCAAACTTTCCTTGTTGATCGGTCTGGCCTGTGAGCCAGGGTTCATTAGAATTTTCAGGACTGTAGACCGCAACTTGGGCCAAGGCCATAGGTTGCCCCGATGCATAGCTAGCTTCAACGGAAAATGTGCGGGTAACGGTTGCGATCGCGCCATGACTCCAACCAGGCTGACTACACAACAGTACTAACCCTATCCCATGCAAAACTGGGCTTAACCCTTGAAAATACTTCGACTTACTTGAATCATCCTCCGTTAGGGCAACCATAGATGCACGTTAGAAATTTTCCCCAATCAGTTAATCGCTTTAGCTCCTTTTGATTCAATGCCCCAGGGGGGGAAAACATGGGGATAATTCTTTAAAGCTGAAAAGTCGCTGCTGCCCAACAAAGGTCACCAGCGACTTTAGTGGAAATTGGAAGACTCAATTAACCCTGGAAAAGGGATAAAGATGTCATGCCTAACAGTGGTTCCTTCCTAGCGGATGCTAGTGATCGATAAGCGACTGGCTAAAAGCTCAGGAGCCGTTAGTACCTGCGCATAAAAAGGACCATGGTCTGCATCCTGAGCCAGGCGAATATTCTGAACCCGATTGGCAAGTTCAGTACTTTTCACATCGTAGGTTTGCGTAGCCAGTTTGGGGTAAAGACCAATGCCAATAATGGGCACTAGCAAGCTGATTGCCACAAATGCCTCACGAGGCTTAATGTCCCAGGACGTGTTGTTGGGGATTTCTAACTCACCGGGGGTACCAAAGAAGATGCGGCGCAGCATCGAAAGTAGGTAAACGGGAGACAAAATCACACCAATGGCTGCCAAAATCACAATGAAGGCCTTAAAGAAGGTGCTGTAAGCGTCACTGGTGGAGAAGCCAAGAAAGACAGTCAGCTCAGCCACAAAGCCACTCATGCCAGGAAGTGCCAACGAAGCCATGGAACCCGCCGTGAACATGCCGAAAGCAACGGGCATTGCTTTGCCCATACCCCCCATTTTGTCCATGGCCAGGGTGTGTGTGCGCTCGTAGGCGACACCTGATAGGAAAAACAGTACCGCTGCAATCAGACCATGGGAAATCATTTGCAACAAAGCGCCGCTGAGTCCCAAGGTATTAAATGCAGCCAAGCCAATCAGCACAAATCCCATGTGTGCCACAGAGGAATAGGCCATGCGACGCTTGAGGTTGTCTTGACCAAAGGCTGCCAAAGACGCATAAACGATATTGATGACCCCGAGAATGGCCAGGACAGGCGCAAAATAAACATGGGCATCGGGTAGCATTTCGATGTTCATGCGAATCAGGCCATACCCTGCCATCTTTAGCAGAACACCGGCCAGAATCATGGAGACAGGTGCAGGTGCTTCGCTATGGGCGTCGGGTAACCAGGTGTGAAACGGGAAGATGGGCAACTTGACACCAAAGGCAATCAAGAAACCGGTATAGGTAATCAGCTGCATGGGTAAGGAGTATTCCTTAGCGGCCAGTTCGCTGAAGTTAAGGGTGAGATTATCACCGTAGAAAGCCATCGCCAGAGCTGCCACCAAAATAAAGATGGAGCCGATGGCGGTGTAGAGAATAAACTTTGTGGCGGCGTACAAACGCTTTTCACCACCCCAGATAGAGATTAATAAATAAACCGGTACTAGCTCTAGCTCCCACATGATGAAGAACATCAGCATGTCTTGGGCCAGGAAAACTCCAAGCTGGGCGCTGAACATCAGCAGCAGCATTGAAAAGTAAAGCCGAGGCTTCATGGTGACATTCCAGGAAGCCACCACAGCCAGAGTGGTTACTAAACCGCTCAAAATCACCAGCGGCATAGACAAACCATCAGCGGCTAATGACCAGTTGAGACCGATTTGAGGGACCCAAGCAAAGTTATCAACTAGCTGTAAACCGGTTTGATTTAGATCGTAATAGTTAGCAAATGTATAAAGAATCAGACTAAGTTCTGCCAAGCAAGCGCCAAGGGTATACCAGCGGATAGACTTCCCTTCGCTGTCGGGTAGTAAAGGGATGGGGATAGCCGCTAGCAGTGGAAATATAACCAGCGCTGTTAGCCACGGAAAGTGTTCAACAGTCATGCCAACTCATGCGTACAACTCGTAGAGGCGCATTTTGCCGAGAGGCAGTTTGTCTAGCTTGAAGCGAAAAGCTTGTTCTCCACAACGTACCCTGCCAGGGAACTGTTTTCGCGGCGGCCTTAGTCGAAGAGGTCGGAGGAATGCAGTAGCACGGTGCAATAAAAAAACTAGGCTAACTAACCGGACGGCGATGAGGATAAATACCTATTGAAATACGCCCAGTCACAGTATATGTAATTTGGTTAACTTTTGATAAGGTCAAAACACTTAAAATTCTATTTGTTTTTCTTAATCACCCGAATATATAAAGCTCTTAGAAAGAGTTTGATTTATTACACATAGGTAAACCTAATGAATGTAATTAATCGCATTTATGTAAATCTATGTGTATAAAAATACAATCAGATAATTTTATGGCTGTAAGAAAATGCTCAAACCTTTTGTGTGTAAGGGGTTTAGCTAATTAATCTGGCTTGGGTGCCTTGGGTGTCAATGGCAAGCTGATGAACCGTGTATGGAATTTTGGCCGCTTGCCAGGGTTGGCCAATAGTTTGGCAAATGTCATCGGCTGTCTTTTCGCTAGCCAAAATAAATAGAGTGGGGCCAGCACCGCTGATCACCAATCCCCAGGCTCCGGCATTAAGGGCTGCCGTGTGGAGATCGTTGTAATTGGGAATCAGGGTTTGGCGGTAGGGTTGGTGGATGCGATCGCGCAGGGCCGCAGTCAACCATTCCCCATTGCCGCTAGCCAGGGCCTGGGTCAGTAAGGCCAGGTGAGCGGTATTAAAAATGGAGTCCTGGCGACTATAGCTATCGGGTAAGACCTGACGAGCAGCGGACGTGGCCAACTCAAAGTCAGGGATAATCACAATCGGAATAATAGATTCATGCCATGAGATTTGGCAGAGGGTGAGTCTATCGTTTTCGCCATGGACTGATAAACGGCAGCCTCCCAGAAGGGCAGGGACGACATTATCCGGGTGGCCTTCTATGGCTGTGGCAAGGGCGGCGATTTCTTCCTGGCTGAGGAGATTGCCTGCTAACAGGTTGGCACCGACGAGGCCACCGACGATGGCAGTGGACGAACTACCTAGTCCACGGGAGAGGGGGACGTGGAGGTCGATATCAATGTGGACCGGTGGGGCGGGTTTATTGAGGTGGTTATAGAGGGTTTCGTAGGATTTATAAACCAGGTTGTCGGGGCCGATACTGAGGCGATCGGCCTCTTTCCCAGTAACGGTGATGGTTAGGGTCTCAGCAGGGGTAAAGGTGAAATGGTTGTAGAGGGTGAGGGCTGCGCCAAGGCAGTCGAAGCCAGGGCCAATGTTGGCGGTGGTTGCGGGGACTGTAACTTGGGCGGTTTGGGCCATTGTTGAGTCTTTAGGTTCTTTGTTCGCTGCGTAGGGTTCCTGCGAGTTCCCTTTGTGGAGGAAGTACCCAGGTTATTCCAACTAAGCATATTGGGGCTTCCCATGGGCAAGGTCGAAAACGTTCGCCCTATACCCAGGCATAAGAGGGCCTCCCTTGTGGGGCCCCCTTGCCGCATTGCCAGAGAAATAGGTTTCAAGAAATCAGTATTTCAGATTAGAAGTACCCGTGGCTATCTAGGGCCTCTTTTAATCGAGTGATAACGTCGGCAACCGAAATCGCGCCTAAATCGCCATCCTGACGGGTGCGAATACTCAGGCTATTGCCCTCGACTTCCTTAGCGCCAATCACTGCCATCACCGGAATTTTTGCCTTTTCAGAGTTGCGCACCATCTTGCCCAGGCGTTCGCCGCTGCGGTCAACCATAACCCGCACTCCTAACAGCTGCATTTGTTCAGCCACCTGTTGCGCAAACGGTAGCTGCTCGGCCGTCACAGGCATTAAGCGCACTTGTTCAGGTGCCAGCCACAGGGGAAATAGTCCGGCATATTCTTCGATCAGAATGCCGATCAGGCGTTCCAGGGAACCAAAGGGGGCCCGGTGGATCATCACCGGGCGCTGGCGGGTACCATCCGCCGCCACATATTCCAGGTCAAAGCGCTCCGGCAGATTGTAATCCACCTGGGTGGTGCCTAACTGCCATTCGCGACCCAGGGCATCGGTGAAGATAAAGTCCAGCTTAGGACCGTAGAATGCGGCTTCGCCAATGCCTTCGAAGTGCTCCATCCCAAGGGTTTCAACAGCACGACGGATGGCATTTTGGGATTTTTCCCATACGTCATCAGACCCAATGTATTTATCAGAGTCGGGATCGCGGAAACTGAGTCGAGCTTTGAAGTTTTTCAGCTTCAGGCTATTGAAAACGGCCAGAATCAGGTCCACCACCTTGAGGAATTCATCATCCAGCTGATCGGGCGTTACAAATAAATGGGCGTCGTCTACGGTGAAGCCCCGAACACGAGTCAGACCCCCCAGTTCGCCAGATTGCTCATAGCGGTAAACGGTGCCAAACTCTGCCAACCGCATCGGTAGCTCTTTGTAGGAGCGCAGTTCGTCTTTATAGATCTGAATGTGGAAGGGGCAGTTCATGGGCTTCATCACAAAACCCATTTCATTGGCTTTGGCCTCTTCTGTTTCCGCCATCATCGGAAACATGTCTTCGCTGTACTTTTGCCAGTGCCCTGAGGTTTTAAACAGGTCTACCTTGGCAATATGGGGCGTCACCACAGGTAAGTAACCACGCTTAACCTGTTCCTGTTTCAAAAAGTCCTCCAGTGTGGAGCGCAGTAGAGTGCCTTTGGGTGTCCACAGGGGCAGTCCTGGACCCACATCCTCAGAAAATAGAAACAGCCCCAGCTCTTTACCTAGCTTGCGGTGATCCCGTTTTTTGGCTTCCTCGCGGCGGCGTTTGTATTCTTGGAGCTGTTCTGGCGTTTCCCAGGCAGTGCCATAGATTCGCTGGAGCTGAGCCTTGGTTTCGTCACCACGCCAGTAGGCTCCAGCCACACTTTCTAAATCAAAGGCTTTGGGGTGAAGTTTACGGGTGCTTTCTACGTGGGGGCCAGCACACAGATCCCACCATTGGTCGGCGATATGATACAGAGTGATGGGTTCTTCGAGACCTTCTAAAATTTCCAGCTTATAGGGTTCGCCCAGGGCCGCAATGCGCTTCTTAGCGTCTTCTCGCGACACTTCTTCCCGTTCGATCGCATAGTCCTTTTTGATGATTTTGATCATCTCCTTCTTGATCGTTTTTAGATCTTTGTCAGAAAAGGGATCAGGATTATCAAAATCGTAGTAGAACCCATATTCGGTCCAGGGACCGATGGTGACCTGCGCTTTAGGAAATAAACGCTGCACGGCCATTGCCATGACGTGGGAAAAGGTATGACGAATACGCTTAAGGTCGTCAGACTCGTCCGTTTTGGGAAGGTGGATGTTTTCAGACTCAGTCATGGGAACTGCCTAAGAAGATATATATTAGCTCGCCCGCTCTGTAATGCGATATTAGCGAGAACCGCCGCATATTAGCTTAGACAGGCGCTATGGCTTTGGCAATATTTGCTTCAAATTCAGTAAATGGGAATAGTCGTGATGTAGGCTTATCAAGACATTAGAGTTTGCTGCCCTTACATAGGTACTGAATCTTCAGTTCACTGATTTTTAGTCTATAGCTTTACACATAGGGAATGACCCTGTAGATTAATAGCCGCAATAGATACGATGAACGTCGCAATCTTTCTAAAGAGTTGTGTCAAACGGAAATCATTGTGGTATGTTTTATCATTGTGAAATCCAACCCTTGTGATACGTAGCATTTGCCTACGGTTAAGGGCCTGATTTTTTCGATGTACGGCAAAGTTTTTTCAGAAAACTAAATTCTTTCGTTTATGGCTAAAACCACAACAGCTGCACCATTGGTATTGCATCCAATGGCTAAGTTTCAGCGTCAAGTGAAATCCCTTGTAGAGTCGGACGTTATTAAACCCACCGATAAGCTCTGGAAAATAGCGTTTCTGTTTAGAGATAGCTGGGAGCATTGGAAGCACGAACTAGAGGAGTTTGAGTTTTCTATGCAAGACCCCATAAGCCATCTCTTAGCAGTGGAGAGTTGGGAAGAGGAACAGTAAATCGTGAATTAAATTTGCCTGGGCTAGGTAGCTAACGTCAAAGATAGCCACAATGCCAAAAATGGCAACAGAAAAAATAGGCCAATTACGTAGGCAACAGCTACGATGCGATAGCGTTGGGTAGCTGTTGCTAGTTTTTCTGCCATGGTTAACGGTATTGCTCGTAATGGGGGGATGCCGTAGACCAATAGGACGGCTAGCAGGTTATAGCTGAGATGCACCAATGCTAGCTGTAATGCAACCGGACTTTTGACGGCTAGTGTGGCAAGCAGTGCGGTAACGCAGGTGCCAATATTTGCCCCTAGCACAAATGGATAGATGTCTTGCAGTGTAACCATGCCAGCACTCGCTAGAGGGACCATTAAGCTAGTGGTCATGGAGGATGACTGCAATAGTGCGGTGAGACCAGCACCAGTAGCTAACCCCCCCAGGCTATAACCATGGCCTGTTGTCCAGTGGATAATGTCTTTTGCTGGCGTATCTAGCCAACGTCGCATTAGCCAGCCCAACGCGGTAACAGAGGCCATCAGTCCGCCAACACTGATGCCGAATAGCAGCAGAGAGTCCCAGGGGCCTGGCAAATGATTAACAGCGTAGATCATCAGCCAGCGGGTTGGCTGCATTAGCCAATATAGGGGGGACATAAAAGCAATGCTGTTGAAGATATTGGGGATATTGTTTAAGTGAGCACTCTGACTCAATAGCCATTGGCTAAGGTGCTCTAAAGGATGAAGCAGTTGCTCTAGTGGAAAGAAAATGAACAGAGCTACCAGATTAAAACAATCATGGATAGTGGCAGCTGCAAATCCGCGTTCAAAGTCTTCGTCATCGCCGATATAGCCCAGACTGACCAGGGTATTCGTAATCGTGGTACCCAGGTTTGCGCCCATGACCATAGGAATGGCGGTAGCAATGGGTAACCCACCTGCAACTAAACCTACTAACAAGGTGGTAACAATGCTGGATGATTGTATTAAAGCCGTTGCTAAAATGCCCAATAGTAACCCTAGCCAGGGGTTTGCCGCCATGGTAAGTAGGCCTTCTGCCTCAGGGCCGAGAATGGACTGAAACCCGATATTTAGCAGATCAATCGAGACAAACAGGCCATACACAGCGCATAGGGCACCACCTACATAGAGCCAGGATTGCCCTAAACTAAGGTTCTGAGACTCTGACGAGCTGTTTTCTGCTGGGGCCTCTAACTCATCAGAAGATTTAGCCATTGTTGAGGAGTCAGCTGTCGTTGCAGCGGCAGTCTCGTCAGTATCGACAACGGGATTTGAGTCACTTTGGGAAGAAGGAGTCACCATGAATGTCGAGGCACTAATTAACTGGGTTGAGGCTTGGGCACCTCCTGCCTGGCAGGAGGCCTGGGATAACTGTGGCTGGCAAATTGAGCCTGGCATTTTATCCCAACCGGCAGGGGTGTTGGTGTGTTTAACACCTACGCTGACGGTGATGGCCGAGGCAATTCGGCTCAAACAGGAGGGTGCCCCAGTGAACCTGATATTTGCGCACCATCCGTTAATTTTTAGTCCACTCAAGGCTGTAACGGTTGGTGATCCGGTGGGGGATATGGTGCAGCTCAGTATGGCCCACGGCATTGGTGTCTATAGTGCTCATACGAATTTTGATCAGGTGGCTGATGGTACGGCAGATATGTTGGCTCAGCTTTTAAGGTTGCAGAACTCACTACCCGTTGTCCCTACCCAGGATGATTTGGGCTATGGCCGAGTGGGGGATTTACCAGCCCCTCTTTCGTTGGATGAACTACTGGCGATAATTCAGAAAACGTTAAATCCGCCAAGGTTAATTCATTCGCCCATGGCAGACCTTCAACAAAGGATTGATCGAGTGGCGGTTTTAGGGGGCTCTGGTGCCAGTTTTATGTCGGCGGTGGCAAAAACGGGAGCTCAGGCTTATCTGACGTCCGATTGTAAGTTTCATCAGTTTCAGGAAGGACGCGATCGCAACCTGATTTTGATCGATGCGGGGCATTACGCTACCGAACGCCCCGCCTGTGCCAAGCTGGTGGAAAAATTTCAACAACAGGGGGTTACCTGGGCCCAACTCAGCACTGCCGACGAAGACTTTCGACAGTTTTGGCAAAAATAAGGGCCGTTTGCTTGCAAAGCTCGTTAGAGCTTAGGCTGTTTGCTGCGCTAGATTTACCGACGTGGAACGAAGGCATCCTCTCTCTTAACGTTTTCTCATTTGCTTTTGTATCTGTTGTGCCGACTGTGCGCCGCCAACGCGCTCCCTGCTGTCTTCTAGCTTTTTAGCTTTTTTATTCTTGGTTTCATCTGTTAAAACCTTGTCTAAATTACTGATGTAATAAGACATACTATGGTCAGAGATAAGATCGAAACCTGACTCAAATAAACTCTTAGCAAGGCCAACTAACCCATCAAACACACGATAGATGGCTTTATAGTTAGCGACCAAAAAGCCCTTCGAATTAAAATATTGGACGGCTCCCAAATGACTGTAAAACCTGGTGGGGTTCCGCAATGAAAACGGCGGGGGGACATGGGGCACCACATCGTTGTTGTTAACAAAGCGATAAACCTTAAGCAATGGGTGGTCTTCAAGCTGTTGGATAAAGGTGCGATCTCCCACACGCGGTTGACCAAAGGTATATAGACCGGCTACCTTAAACCCATTTTCCAGCAGTGATGCTGCTGCCATTGTTGCCAATGCGCCCCCCAGACTATGACCGGTAATGAGTAAAGGCGGCAAAGGCCTACCATTATTATGGTTACGCCAGAACTCAAGCCTTTCCAGTACGGGCTTCTCAATGTCTGCCCAACCTAAAAAGAACCCCTTGTGAACTTTGCCTTTGTAAGATGAGAATGTTGTTTTACCCTTTTTTCGAATTGTAAATTTACGCAATTCTGTATTCAGGTTGGTATTCCAATCATTGATCTCTTGAGTTCCTCGAAATGCAAGCACCATAAACGTATTAGTCCGAAACATAAATGCTTGGGTATCACGTTTGCGGGTATTAAAGTATTTAAAGTCGCGATGAATATTATCAATGCCCCAGAGGTCAACAATCTCTTCTACATAGTCCATGTCTTGATAAATCAGCCGAGATGCTTTTGCCAGACTAAGGGCAAGCTTAGTGCTGTACTGAGTCACATTTTCTAGTTTTTTAAAGTCAGTTCTCTTATAGGGAGACCTGACAATTCGATATCCAAACTTCTCAAATAAATACCTGACTCCATCAAAACCATGGTCATAAATATAGTTATAGAGCCGATCATAGACTCTTGAATCACAGTTTTGGCGATAGTTGTCGTCTGCAATCAGCCTAACCCAATAGTTTAGCCATGGCTTTACTTCTTGAATAGTAAACACACCGGACTTAACCATATAGCCAAAATGCTCAAGGCCATTGAGCATTTGGTTTATCCAATCACGAACAGAACTCTCAGCGTAGGGATTTGGTAAATTGGATGTCTCGTTGGCTAAAACCGATTGGTCATCACTAGATTGTTGCTGTTTCTTATTTTTTCTAAGTTTGTCAGCTTTGCAATCTTCCTCACTGGCCAATGCTCGGCTCAATAGCTCATTGGTTACCTTAAATGGTACATTTGCTAAGTCCTGAGATGTGTTGATCGAATAATCTCGATATTCTTCAAAATCAAGAATTCGAAGCGCCTGGGCAATGCCAGGATCATTTTCAAACTCTCTTGTTGCTCGTCGAAGAAATTCCAGGCGCTGCCATTGATTTTGCTTACTGTAGCTATGCACACCATAGGCTAAGGCTAAGGCACTAAGCCCAACGGCCCAAGCGAATGTACGTTGGGTTCGTAAGAAATGCTGTCGTTGACGTGCCGCTAAATCATCATTACTTAGTTCAGACCCATTATCTGGTTCAGTAGCTGGAGAAACCTCGCTATTACTTAGTTCAGACCCATTGTCTGGTTCAGTAGCTGGAGAAACCTCGCTTTCAAGCACTGGCAACGTGTTATCTTCAAGCCGATTGATGTTATCTTCGGGCTGATTGATAACAAGATTGGTTTGGACAGTAGCTCCCTGGGAGGCTGGAGCTACGCCCATCAGAAGTACACTACCGATGAGCGCTAATTTTGTGCTGATTGCAAGCATGCTGACTGAAAAACGCACCATAGTTTCCTGATGAACCAAATTTCTTCGATGCTACAGAAGCATACCCCGTTTGCTTCAAAGAATAATGAAAATTGATGTACCTGACACCTGGCCGACGGATGCAGCGGGTGCGATCGCAGTGCAAAACCGCTTGCGTAGTCAGGTGATCACCACTGATCAATTTGAAGCCATTAAGACCGTAGCAGGCATCGATGCTGGCTTTGAGCAAGATGGAACGGTGACCCGCGCCGCCGTCGTGGTGCTGGCGTTACCCGAGTTAACCCTATTAGAGCAGGCCATTGCCTATCGGCCTACCACGTTTCCCTATGTGCCCAGCTTGTTATCGTTTCGCGAAATGCCAACGGTATTAGATGCCCTTAGTCAGCTCAGCTTAGACCCCGACCTCATTCTCTGTGACGGAGCAGGCATTGCCCACCCTCGCCGATTAGGGATTGCCAGTCATCTGGGCGTACTCATTGATAAACCCACCATTGGCGTAGCCAAGTCT
>JAHQVZ010000006.1 GCA_019634055.1 Leptolyngbyaceae cyanobacterium MAG.088 | reverse complement strand
ATTTCTTAGCTGATCGGTAAATTTGTTTAGATGCTCATCATCCCAATAACGAGGTTTCGACGTTTGATAGGCCATCAGTAACCCCCAAAGCTTCTCTCCTTGAGAAATGGGTACAAACACCTCATTACGTGGCAACTGACCATCATGTTCAGGGTTAGAAAACACGTCTTGAATAATCGCCTGAGTTGGGACAGTCGGTTGCCAGCCATCCACAATAGAATCAGCAACAAAAGCACCACTCCAATCTGAATTGAAACGATAAATAGCGACCCTATCCACCTCAAGCAACTGCCGCACTTCTTGGGTTGTTGTCGTAAAAATCACGTCAATATCTAACGACTGCCGGATTTTATCAATGGTCAGGGTGAGGGCCCTTTGCCGATCCGTCGCTTTCTGCAAGGCGGCTGCCTGATCACGGACCTGGGCAACCGCCTCCGCCTGATTAAGCGCCACCCCTAATTGAGCACTAACCTGAGACAAAAAATCAATTTCCTCCGTTTCCCAATGACGGGGACGCGAGTTTTGGCAAGCGGCTAACAACCCCCACAGCCGATTACCTTCCATAATTGGCACAATGACGTAGGCACGTGCAGAAGAGCTTTTTAATAACGCTATATGATGGGGTTCATAGTCAGTTTGATAGATATCATCAACGGCCAATGTGTCCTGCCGTGCGTAGCGTCCCCCCTTGTTCTCCATCAAATAGGCATCTTCAATGATGCCCTGAGTCCCCACCAACTCAGGCCAACCATCAGCGACAGATTCAGCCACAAACTGGCCACTCCAGTCAGAATTAAACTGATAAATAACAACTCGATCGGTTCTAAATAATGATTGAATACTTTTCGTTGTCGTATCGAAAATCTCTTCAATTTGAAGGGAATCACGAATAGCATTAATAGTTTGAGATAATAACTCCTGTTGTTCTAGAGCCTGTTCACGAGAAGAAATATGAGCTAGCTGAGCTGCTTGCAACTTTAACTGTTCAACCTGACTCCATTGCTCAAGAGCCACACCCAAATGTTTAGCAATTTGATCAATAAACTCAATCTCAGAAAGCTGCCACTGCCGAGGTCCCTGGCACTGGTGAATGCAAAGCAAGCCCCACAACTCAGAACCGTTCATAATTGGAGCCACTACATTGGCCTTAATCCCAAATTGCTCTAACTTTTGAACGTGTTTTTTAGCTAGGTTATTTTCATGAATATTATGAGAAACATACATCCGCCCTTCTTTATAAAGCGATGCATAGTTCTCACCAAAATGATGATCATAGACTTTTTCCTGTAGGATCGGCACAATGCCCTCACCACAATTTTCAGCGACAAACTGTCCTTCCCAATGTTCTTCATTTTGAAAGAAAAAAATGCCGACCTGATCGGTCTTTAAAAGCTGCCTAACCTCCTGGGCAGTGGTTTGAAAAATAGTTTCCAAATCAAGCGATTCACGAATACGCGTAATCACACCAGTCAGGGATTTCTGCTGCTCAGTCTGATAGCGCAACTGATCCAACAAATTGAGGTGTTGCAACGCAAAGCTGAGGTACTCAACAATTTGCTGCACAAATTTAATATCGTCCACACTCCAGTGCCGAACACCTTCACATTGATGGACACAGAGTAATCCCCACAGCTGCTCTCTTTGTAGGATGGGCACCACCAAATTTGCCCTGACCTCAAATCGCTCTAATACGCTAATAAAGCCGTCACTGAACTCAGCGGTATAAATATCACTAATGGCTTGGACCCGCCTTTCGTCATATTGGTTAGAAAATTGTTCCTCAAAGCTATGCTCGTATACTCGCTGAGTTAAGACGGAACGCCAATCACCTGATACATCCTCAGCAACAAATTCGCCTTCCCAACTTTGATCGGGTGTAAATTGAAATACCGCCACCCGGTCTGCTTCTAAAATATGACGTACTTCCGTTGTAACAGACTGAAATAAAACATCGATATCAAATGACTGGCGAATCTTGCTAATGGTTTTAGCAAGCGCTTTCTCGCGGTCATTATTATGGGCATGGTCCTTAGTCTGAGCATGTGATTTAGCCGGTTCTTCCTCTACAGACTCTTGTTCCTGCAGCAGCATTACTCCCAGTTGATCCACAATTTGCTGCACCAGACCAATTTCTTCTGGCTGCCATGAACGAGGAGTCTGGCAATGATGTATACACAGTAATCCCCAGAGAGATTGTTCTTTAAGGATAGGGACAGCCAAACTCGCTTGCACCTGTAGCCGTTCTAGAACATCCACATACTCGGTATTTAAGTCAGCCCCGTGGATATCAGCTACAGACTCTAGTTGGCCCAACTGATACTGAACAATCGACGTTTCATCCCCAAAGTGTTCGTAAACCTTCTCATCTAGAACAGATGAATAACCTGACACCACATCTTCGGCAATAAATGAACCATCCCAATCGGTACCCGGAACAAATTGAAAAATGGCAACTCGGTCTACATTAAGCAGCTGTCTGATTTCTACTGCTGTATCTTTAAAAATGGTATCAATCCCTAATTGACAACGAATATCGTTGAATTTCTCTACAAAATGGCTATTCTCTTGAAGAGAAGCCGTGGCAATGGTTGGGGAGTCTACAGGTTGTTTGGCAGTACTAAATCTGGGGATGAATTGCATTTCATCGATTTACTGAAAGGTCCACATGTCGGAACTTGCACCATGAGCAACCGCTAAACTCAGGCTTTCATCTCAAAGTACTCAGCAAGCTGAGAAGCATGAAATCTGAAAAAACCTAGAACTTACAACGATTTCTACTCTCTATAGCAACACAGTCAATATGCTTGCTGTTCCAAACACGTTAATAAATGATCCTTAAACCTGATGTCGATAATAAATGCAGTCCCTCAATAGTTAACTTTTCAACGTTGCCGAGACTGAGAAGGATTAAATCTATGAAGTATTGACAAATCAAATTGATTTTGAGCAATTTGGCGTATAGGTCAACAGCTATACAATCTTTGTCAGACTTACTTAAAAGCACTATGGTTCCTACGTTCTTACGGCCACCGCTCTGCCCATAGACTGCTTATAATCTTAACCAGACTAAATGGTGCGATTATAAAGTTGCTGTGTATACCTTATCCCATGGTAACCAGACATACTGTTTCCCTTAATCAGGTTGAACTGTCCTATCTCGATTGGCAAACCGACGGTGAGCCAGTTTTATTACTTCATGGGTTGGCAGATCATGCACTTATTTGGTCAGCCGTCGGTGATCGGTTAGCGAATAGCTATCATCCAGTGGCTGTCGATATAAGGGGCCATGGCGAAAGTGGTAAACCAGACAGCGGCTATGACTTTGATACGGTTATAAACGACCTAACACAGTTAATGCAGCATCTAGGTTGGTCAGCGGCTCACATTATCGGCCATTCATGGTCAGGCAAAGTCGCCACATACTGGGCAACGCGTCAACCAGAACGTTTTTTAAATATGGTGCTTGTGGACCCAATTTTTGTTTATGGAATGCCGGGCATCTTTCGACTGACATTTCCTTTATTTTATGGAACTCTACCTTTTCTGAAGGGTATGGGACCCTTTACAGATTGGGATGCAGCCATTCAGCAAGGGCAGCAAATGAAACAGTATCGAAGCTGGAATCAATTACAAGAATCTGTATTTCGACAAAGTTTGGAAAAAAAACCTGATGGAAGCGTAGGTAGCAAGTTTACAACGACTGCACGAGATGCCATCTTCGATGCAGTCCTGAAAATTCCAGGGCTGATCAAAGAGATAACGATTCCAAGTTTATTTATACAGCCAGAGACGGGGGTAAATCGGTTTGCCTGGCAGCTCAAACCTTACCAAAGGTATTTAAAGAATTTAGAGATCAAAACAGTACCTGGAAATCATTGGGCCTTTCTAGTAGAACCAGACATTTTTAGCCAAACTCTAACTGATTTTTTAAGAACCACAGTTTGACGACGAGTAGTCTGCCCAGACTAAGATTTAGGATCAGGTTAGTGAAGAGTAAAGGGTCAAACGAAATGAAGAGTGACTCTTTACCAGTCACTCTTATCAATACCCAACCTGAAGTTTTAGCGTTGATGCCGCGCCAAATTGGCCAAGCATCTGTTTTCTAATTGTGATTGTGCTTATTCTTTCCAGATAATTATCGTTGCCATATGTATGTATTTGTACTTGTGTTTACCGTCGATATGGGGGTAGCCATATCTATATAGCATTATCCCTATCCACCCACTATCGCGCTAGTAGAGCGCTAACCGTACTCTATTCTAAGCAGCCAAGATGACCAAGCTGTCTTTTAATCATGCTTTAAAGCGAATAGATGGGCCTTTTTATTTAATACACTGATCGTTATTTTTCTAAGAGTGAAGTATGAAATACAAACCAATCATACTTTCGGTTGCAGCTGGCTCAATACTAATTTGGGTGGGGCTCATAGCAAAGGGACATTCAGGTAGAACTGGTAATCATTCGCTCTATCAAAACTATCTATCGAAACAGCTTCAAAACGATTTAAACGTTAATCAAGCAATTATAGATAATCAACAGGCCCTACAGCCATCCTATGAACCACTCGTTCAAGAACTCAACCAGAGTACTGAACTTCAAGATAAGCTGGGAAATTTCCCTGGTTTTTTAAGCAATCTACAAATTCGCCAGCTGCAAAAAGCTCTGGACGATAGCAATCAAATTTTAGCCCAAAAGGCTGACCTAGCAGAACAATTTAAAGCAAAAAATTCACTTGTAAAAAAGTCTCTCTCAGCTCTCCTCACCATAACGAATGATATTAACGGAGAGAATCGATCGTCCATAGGAGGACAGACTTCTGGGATTGTGATTGAGCTGCTTAATTTGGTGATACTTTATGCTGTTTCCTCAGATCAGACATTGGTCTCGGATATCGAGCGCCAAATCACTGAAGTTGAAACGCTTAGGGACAGTGGTTATATTAGCGATCGCACCAGTGATAACTTGTCAGTTCGCAATAATATCGACACCATTCTGGAAAACACCAGAGTCATTTTAGATAATAAACCTCAGGCTGATCAGATTACTCAATCCCTATTAGCATTACCGACAACACAGCAGCTGCAAACTCTGTCTAAAACCTATAATGACGCCTATCAGTCAGCACAGGGAAAGGCCAGACTATTTCAATTAGCCGCGACCCTATGGGGCATCGGCTCAGTGGGGGTAGCCGCCTATGTAATTTTAGAGAGGAGACAGTCTCGTAAGGTCGAAAAAATCACTAATTTTCTATCTGAGAGCATTGATGATGCCTTTATCGATATCGATAGTCAGTGGAAAATCACCTATGCTAACGCTCGGGCAGCAAAAGATTTAGATAAGTCACCAGACGAACTGGCTGGTCAAGTACTTTGGTCCATAATGCCTGTAGAACTCGGCAAGGACAAAGAACAGTACTATCATGAGGCTCGTAATCAGCAAACTCTGGTAACCTTTGAGACTCGATTTGCCCCTAAAGCTCGCTGGCTTGAGTTTCGCCTGACCCCCACTCCAGAGGGTATTTCCATTTTTTGGCAAGATATTAGCTCTCGCAAGAAAGCAGAAGTTCAATTAGCCTTAAGTCTTGAAGCCAATGACGAGGCTCTGAAAAAAGCCTATGAAGCTCAAAAGAAAGCAGAGGCCGAACGTCTTAAAGCCGAAAAGGCTAACCAGACAAAAAGTGAATTTCTAGCCAATATGAGCCATGAGCTACGTACACCGCTCAATGCCATTATTGGCTATAGTGAAATGCTTGAGGAAGATGCAGAAGATCTTGAACAGGAAGACTTTATCCCCGAGCTACAGAAAATACAAGGGGCAGGAAAACATCTTTTAGGGTTAATCAATGATGTTTTAGATCTCTCTAAGGTAGAAGCTGGGCATATGGAAATGTATTTAGAGACATTTTCCATTACCCCCTTAGTACAGGACGTTGCCTCTACAATGCAACCCGTCATCGATAAAAACAATAACACCTTAAAGATTCAACATGATAACGATATTGAAGAGATGCATGCGGATGAAGTTAAAGTGCGCCAAAGCCTCTTCAATCTGTTGAGCAATGCCAATAAATTCACTCAAGGTGGCACCATTACGCTTAGCATCAATGCTGAGAATAGTAGCCATGGACGGTGGATAAACTTTAAAATTCAAGATACAGGTATCGGTATGTTACCTGAACAACTACAGAAAATCTTCAATGCCTTTGCCCAGGCTGATTCGTCAACTACACGTAAATATGGCGGAACCGGATTGGGGCTTACCATTACTAAAAGATTTGTGCAGATGATGGGTGGCACAGTCAATGTTGAAAGTGATGTTGGCCAAGGAACAACGTTTACCATCAGAATTCCACAGACGGTCACAAAAACCGTCTTACCGTCTGAGCCTTCAGCACCAAAGATACCAGAAGATCTAACAATCAACGCTCATAAGAGTGATGAGAAACAAGTTAAATCTGTACCTGAACAATCTATTTCGTCTCTTATAACAGCACCTGGTTCAGAATGCATATTAGTGGTAGATGAGGATGATGACAATTGTAAGTTCATCTGGAAAAGCCTTGTCAGCCAAGGGTATTTTGTTGTTTTGACCCACAATAAGCGCAAAGGACTAAAAATGGCTGATCAACTTCTGCCTGATATCATTCTCTTAGATTCAATCATGCTAAGGAACGATGACTATGATGTATTTGAAGCCCTTGAAGCCAACTCCACACTTGCCAACATTCCAGTAATTGTACAAACCAAGCTACCTGATAAAAAGGTAAGCTATTCTTTAGGTAAAATCGACAATTTACCTAAAGAGAACAATCTTCAAAAACTTTTAACAGCACTCAATACATACCATCAAAAACAATCAGACAACGCAAATTTCGACAATAACAACACACCTAACAGCCATAAACAAGAAAATAGTAGCCTTCCAGTGTAAGCGTCTCTTAAGGCTTAGACAACAAATGGGCCAGAATAGTAGGGGTAATACCAGTCAAGTCCTGAATATCTAAAAACTGGTGAGCAGCAGGTCCAACTATCCATAGAGGTACTGCGTGCAGGGTGTGGCGTTTAGTGGACAAATTTTCTACATTCCCATGGTCACTCACTACAATCAGCGTTGTCTCTGGGCCTAAAGATTCGATCACGGCAGCTAAAAAACGATCGATACGTTGCAACACTGCGACGGCACGCTCATAGACTTGGGCATGTCCTGCATAGTCACTCAGGTAGCATTCAAAGAGAGTTATGTTATGGCCGTTTCCTAAGGTCGCTAATGTATTACCTGCCAATTCGGGGGTAATGGGTGCTGTGGCAATGCCACGGGAACTAGCAATCTCACCGGTAATGTCCCAAAAAATAGCTTCCCCTTGTTCATATTCGTACTGCATACGAAAGGGGAGACCGGCGGTCATATTGAGTAGCGTACAGACTGAATATCGCCATCGCCGCTGGGCAATGGCTTCAAAGTAGGCAGGGGAGTATAGGTTGGCCAGGGTGGCAGTGCCGCCCAGATCTAGCACTTGCTTAAATAAACCGTAAGGTTCGATTAGCTGGCGCAGGGAACCATTGGCGAATCCGGTTTGGTGCTTACCGCGAAATTTGGCGGCATTATGCCCGGTATAAATGGTGGTTTGCCCCGTGGCACTCTGGGGTAAACCAGGCACGCCGAGGGTGGCATCAATGGGTTTAAGGAGAAAGTTGGGCCGTTGCACCTGGGCACCGGCTAGCCAGGGAATACCGCACAGCGATCGCACCTTTGGCATCGACGCTGGATCGCTCAGGGGATTGTGGGGACCGGGGGTTCCTAACCCTAGACCGTCTAAAAACAACAGAATAAAATGGCTCTTTTTCATTGCCTATGGAGTGGTGGGCCGTGCCCACCCTACGATGCTGTTGCTAATACTTGATTTAATTTGATTTGGTTGGTTTCGGCCCAGGTGTGGAGGTCGGAGAAACTGCGATCGCGATATTTACCATAGCGCTCCCGCTTATTGCGAATCCGTTCAGGCAATGCCGGGAAAATCCCAAAATTTGGCGGCATCGGCTGAAAATGCTTCGGTTCCGCTGAGCTGATAAACCCAAACAATGCCCCCACCATGGTGGTCACCGGCAGCGATACTAACGGCAAGCCCAATACCGATCGGGCCGCATTGGTGCCCGCTAGCCACCCCCCGGCACAGGCGGCGGTATACCCTTCAGTGCCCACCAGCTGCCCCGCCGCAAATAAATTCTCTCGCCTGTGAAACTGCAGCGCACTGCTCAACAACTCTGGAGAGTTAATAAACGTATTGCGGTGCATGACGCCCATGCGCACAAACTCCGCATTCTCCAGCCCTGGAATCATCTGAAATACCCGCTTTTGTTCGCCCCAGCGCAGGTTGGTTTGAAATCCCACCATATTCCATAGCTGGCCCCCCTTATCCTCCTGGCGTAGCTGTACCACTGCGTAGGGGCGCTTACCCTTATTCTCCGGCGCATCAAAGGGGCCATAGCGATCCGTATCAAACAGACCCACCGGCTTCAGGGGGCCATAGCGCATGGTGTCCTCCCCCCGGCGACCCATCTCTTCAATCGGTAAACAACCTTCAAAAAACTTTGCCGTTTCCTGCTCAAAGTCCTTTAGCTCTGCTTGTTCTGCTGCGCATAGGGCATGCCAAAAGGCCAAATACTGCTCTTTGTTCATGGGGCAGTTGAGATAGGCCGCCTCGCCCCGGTCATAGCGCGAGGCCATAAAGGCAATATCGCGGTTGATGGATTCGCCCACCACAATGGGGCTGGCCGCATCAAAAAAGCTCATGTAGTCCTGGCCGGTGAACTGGCGCAGGTCAGCCGCTAGGGCATCACTGGTCAGGGGTCCTGTGGTCAGCACCACCGTGCTATCGGTGGGAATAGACTGCACTTCGTCCCGCCGCAGTTCGATCAGCGGATGCTGCTCCAGGGTTTCCGTTAGCTCTCGACTAAATACAGCTCGATCCACCGCCAGGGCACCACCCGCTGGTACCGCATGGTCATCGGCCTTGGCAATCACCACCGACCCCAGCTGACGAAGTTCTTCATGGAGTAGCCCCGAGGCCCGATCCGTTGCCTTGGCCCCAAAGGAGTTGCTACATACGAGCTCCGCCACATGCTCTGAATGGTGGGCCGGACTGCGCTTTACCGGACGCATTTCGTGCAGCACCACGGGAATGCCCGCCTGGGCAATTTGCCAGGTGGCCTCGGTGCCAGCCAGACCGCCACCGATAACGTGAATAGAATTGTGTGCAGAGACTATCATTGCAAAAGTGCTGAGGTCGATTAATTATAAAGTCGGACAGCGCTTATTGACTAAAAGGTCAGTCAGCTTAACTTAAGTAAAGCTAGTGAGTTGGTTTTTGGGAAATCTAAAGTGAACACGACTGCTTGAAACTGCCAGGATATGACTATCACTGCTGAATCCGTTTCGTTTCCGCAACTGACTGATTATTCTTTTCAAGGCATCCTTTATCAAGGACCTCGAACCACGGTATATCGAGCCGTGGAGACGGCAACTCAGCAGTCGGTAATGATCAAGGTCTTGGCTCAGGAGTACCCCAGCTTTGCGGAACTGGTGCAGTTTCGCAATCAGTACACAGTTGCGAAGAACCTACCCATCTTAGGCATTGTCCGTCCCCTGGGTCTGAAGCCCTGGGGTAATGGCTATGCCTTGATTATGGAAGATTTCGGCGGCATTGACCTGGGGCAATATGTCCAGCAACACCCCCTGAGTCTGGATGAAACACTCAACATCGCTATCCAGCTAGCTGATATCCTCCACCAAATCCATCAACATCGGGTCATTCATAAAGATATCAAACCCACCAATATTCTGATTCATCCTGAGTCTAAGCAGGTCAAACTGGTTGACTTCAGCATTGCCTCACTGCTCCCCAAAGAAACCCAGGTCATCCAAAGCCCAAAGAGCCTGGAAGGCACCCTGGCCTATATGGCCCCGGAACAAACCGGGCGCATGAACCGGGCGATTGACTATCGAACTGATTTTTATTCCCTGGGTGTCACCCTCTATCAGTTGCTTACGGGCCAACTGCCCTTCACGAGTAATGACCCGTTGGAATTGATCCATGGTCACATGGCTCAGTTACCTACAGCTGTTGATAAGGTCAATTCAGAGGTGCCGACCACAGTGGTAGCGATTGTTGCCAAGATGATGGCGAAGAATGCAGAAGACCGTTACCAGAGTGCCCTTGGCCTTAAGTATGATCTTGAACAGTGCCAGGCGCAGTGGAATCAGCAGGGAGAGATTACGAACTTTGAGTTAGGACAGCGGGATATTTGCGATCGCTTCTTCATCCCCGAAAAGCTCTACGGACGAGAAGCAGAAGTCCAAAACCTGCTGGATGCCTTTGATCGATCTGCCCAGGGCAGCTCAGAGTTAATGCTAGTGGTCGGCTTTTCCGGCATTGGCAAAACAGCTGTGGTCAACGAAGTTCACAAGCCCATCGTGCGACAGCGGGGCTACTTTATCAAAGGAAAGTTTGACCAGTT
>JAHQVZ010000047.1 GCA_019634055.1 Leptolyngbyaceae cyanobacterium MAG.088 | reverse complement strand
ATTATAGTCACTTTAATTATCTTCTTCTACCTGCTTGCCAATGGTTTATCTGCCACAACCTGATGTTGATTTAACCTTAGCAACCCATGCACCTATTGACTGGGGCAGCAGCTTGAATGGAGTCGCCGCACCTGCACCAGAGGAAGTTTTACTGGTACCAGGCAAACTAACAGAAGTGACTGCACGCATAAAAAATAATAGTCAACAGGAATTACGGGTCAGCATCGGCATCCAGGGAAATTTTCCAGACCAATGGTTTACTCCAGTTTTGTCTTCCCAAACGACACAAAATAGTGATTGGAGTGAAACCTGGCAAGAGAACATTCGTCTTTCAACGGGGCAGTCTCTACGGTTTGGGACTGATTATTTTCACTTACAGCCCCGACAAACTATTTCCATAAACTTGGGTTTTACACTGCCCGATGGCTTTTTTGAAGATCCGTACATCTTAAGAGCGGAGTCAAACCTAACATTGAGTTACGGCGGTGAGTTTTTTTTACATCAGGTCACAGAGCAAAACTCAACCCCTCATCTAATTGCCTACAAAACCCTTCAGCTTTACCCACGTCCTGATCGTATTTATCAAAAATTTCTACCAGAGTTTTATCAGGAGTCTGACTTTCTTGGACGATTTTTAAATATTACGGAGCAGTGCTTCGAACCTATTTATGAAACAGCTGAAACTTTTTGGTCCTATTTAGATCCGTTGCTGACGCCCAAGGCTTTGGTGCCCTTTTTAGCCCACTGGGTAGCCTGGCCCATGAATCCAAATCTCACCCTAAGTCAACAACGACGGCTGATTCGACATGCCGTTGAAATTTACCAATGGCGAGGCACGGCCCGTGGACTAAAATTATGTCTGCGTCTCTGTACGGGGCTGGAGGAAAACGATATTGAAGTACTCGAACCCGATGATGTGGAATTTGCAGTGGGTGACATTACCCTGGGCGACCAACCTTGTTTAGGTGGAGGGAAAGCCTACCATTTTGTTGTTCGACTCAAACCCCAGACTCAGGAGCAACTAGAAAATCTGGATGAAGCTGCCATCCGTGCTTTAGTTGAACAGGAAAAACCAGCATTTTGTACCTACGATTTGGAGTTTGTATATCCTGCAGCCCTATCCCCTTCACCCTTGCCCCCGCTCTCTCCATCGCCTACTCCCGATTCACCCCCTGTAACTGCTGATAAAGCTGTGTCGCAGATTCACACCAGCGACGACGGCTAACGTGATTCAGGGCCACAATGCTCTCTAACGACCAATGAAAATGATAGGCAATACAGGCTACCTCCTCTCGCAGCATTACTGAGGGGTAGCCTAGGGCTTTTCCGACGGAGTTAACTCCACGTTAAAACTATGTTGGCATTGGGGACATTGGGTAGTAAGTGCTGGCGTAGCACCCTGGTGAATTTGTTCATAAAACAACTTCAGGTATTGAAAATCAGGTCTAAACAAATTTTCTAACAGTTCGGGTGTAATGGCCTCTAGGTCACCTAATCGTTTGATTACCTGAGCCAGCATCACCAACGTGCTGTAGCTTGCATCTGATTGGACGATAGGATTCTGTGCACAAACAATTTCGTCCTTGGCCGTAGCTAATCTCATTCGTCCTTGGCGATGAAGCTTACCATGGCTATCGATGAATCCCTTAGGTAAAACAAAATCAAATTCAGTAATAAATAAACTATCCATTAAGCTTCTCGTTTTAAGCTAATAAAATACAGTGTTGCTGCTGTTCAGTATGATTTCATTTTGAAAGTCGAGTCAAACAGTATTGAGCCTAAGATGTTCAAAAAATCTGTGGACAACTCCTATCATCGATAGTAACAGTGGACCTATTAACAAACCTGGAGTCTGAACTCTCTGCTATCGATTCATTCAGCCCATTAGACTCCATGGATAACAGCTTCTCATAGTGTTGACTAACATTTGCATTACTCGGATCTAAATTTGTAAGTAGCTCAAAAAACTGTAGTGCAATGGTAGAACAGCCAGCCTGATTTAAAACCAACCCTTGTTGAATGGCAATATCAATATTCTCTGGGTCAGCAATGGCCGCTTGTTGGAGGGCATCCCAGGCATATGAATAAGCGCCTTCTTCTAATGAGGCAACGCCGATGTCATACCAAATACTTGCTGTGTCAACAGAATCTGGCGCTAGCATGTTAGCCATGTCAAAGGCTTGCTGAGCACCGTCATAATTCCCAAGGGTCACGGCGAGATTTCCCAGATGCTGCCAGGCTGTAGCCAAATCAGGATATTCAGAATCTAAAGCCGTTGCTTGTTCCAGAGAAACCAAAGCATCACTATAGAACCCATTAGATATTTGAATAGTGCTTAGGGTATACCAAGCTTCGAAAGACTCTGGCAAGTGTTCAGTTGCTCTGTATGCATAGCTTATAGGACTCTCTAATGAGAATAAATTACTCAAGCCGTTGGATTGAAGCGCGATCGCAAAACGCATCCAAAGTTGCGCTAAAAAATTATCATTAACCAAGGTGATGCCCAGCAATTGTGAACTCCATTTTTCTAAATCAGTCTCGGCTCTGCGATAGGCATCAATGGCAGAATCATATTGCTCCAAATCTAACAAAATGGACCCCTGATTAAAAGCCGTTACAATACTACGCCGATAGAACAAAATTCTAGGTTCTGAATAGGTACGTTCAAATGTTTGGCCAAGCTGCTCTAATACTTTTTGTTCTCTCAAATACGCCATCTCAATCGCACCTGCTGCCTGCACTAGTTCCTCCAAGTGCCATAGACTCACGGCCTTATTATTCCACCCACCCGAATAGTCAGGTCTTAAGGCAATTGCTCGCTCGGCAGAAGCCAATGCAGCTTCATAGTCTTCTAATCCAATTTGAGCAGCACTACGTTGGCTCCAGGCATAGCTAGGTCCTAGACGATCCCATTTATCATTGCCCTTCAAGGCTGCATCACAAGCAGCTAGGGCTGTTTCAAACTCTTCTAATTGGTTTAATACGCCACACTGGTGGGCCAGTGCCAATGAATGGTCTTCCACCAGTGCCACCGCCTGCTCATAAGATGTAAGGGCCTGAGCGTAGCGTCCCAATTGTTCCAGGGCCAGTCCCTGTTGAAACCAGATGGTAACAGCATCAGGCTGTTGGGCTAAGGCTTGTTCATAGGCAATCACCGATTCACTCAAGGTACACCCTTGATAACTGTTGCCGTAGCCATCGTTATAGCCCAGCTCAGCTGCTACGGCACATTGTCCCGCGCGGGCCATAACATTTTCAGGGTCCATCCTTAATGCTCTCCCGTAGGACCCCAGGGCAGTTTCTAAACGCCCCATGGTTTGGAGAGCCAGGCCATGGTAATACCAGGCTAGTGCAGGAGAATCCGTTCCCCAATTGCCATTAATTGCCAATGCTTGCTCACAAGCAGCGATGGCATCATCTAACCGCGACAGTTGTACGTAGGAGGCGCATTGATAGGCCAAGGCTATCGACTCGCGTGGGGCCACCTCCAGCACTCGGTTATAGGAGCCAATGGCGTCTACATATTGGCCTAGCTCAAAAAGTGCTCGACTGCGGGCAGACCACAGTTCTAAATTATCTCGTTTACGCTTCAGGCTAATGGCCGTTTCGCAGGCTTCTAGGGTTTTCTCATAGTCCGTATCCTGACTCAACAGTAAGCACTGCTCAGCCCAAAAGTCAAAATCTTCTAGCTCAAATCCGGCGTCTTGAGCCAGGGCAGGGCTATTTAAACCAATGACTGCCCAAAAGGGTATTAACCAACGGAACCAACGGCCACTCATAGGAGACTAATTCCTATTTTGTCTACCCAATCCTACGGTAAGCCTCTACGATTGGCCACAATTCTTGCCCAAATCTGAAGCTATGTGTGGATTTTCTCTGAAAGTGCGAAATTCGGTGGAGTTGAGCGTTGTAAATAGGGTTGAAGTGTAGAGAAATGGGAAAGGGTTAAGGGAAAATGGGAAAGGGGTCGACAAGAGTAGGGAGTAGGGTAGGCATGGCCCACCCATCGGGAGTCAATAGCCGATGAGTAATCATCTTGCGATCGCAACGGTTACCGCCGTACTCAATAAGCTATTGCAAGAAGGGATCTCCCTGGATGTGCCCGGTGCCCAAATCACCACCCAGCGTCCCGACGCGCCAGGGGGCAATGTATCTGGTGCTCGGGTCAACCTGTTTCTTTACCATGCTACGCCCAATACCGCCTGGCGCAATGCCGATCTCAGAACCCGGCGACCTAAGGGTGACCTAGTGAAGCATGGACAGGCCAGTCTGGACCTGCACTATATTCTCACCTTTTACGGTAACGAACAGCGACTAGAACCTCAGCGGCTGATGGGGAGCGCCATCCAAACCCTGGTGGACAATCCCCTAATTACCCAGGAGATCATTCGAGAAACCACGACAAGTTCAACCATTCGAGAACTGGAAGGTTCCGCCCTGGCTGAACAGGTACAGATGGTTAAATTTTTTCCCAGTGAAATGACCACCGAAGAGCTGTCGCGGGTGTGGTCAGTCTTTTTTCAGATTCCCTATTCATTATCCTTTGCCTACCAGGCCACTGCCATTGTTATTCAAGGGCGCAAACCGGGCAAATCTCCCTTGCCGGTACGCAGTCGTCGTTTTTTCACATCCCCTGTACGGCCTGTATTAGATAAAGTCAGCACTCCCGGCAGTCTAAATGCCCCCATCACCCTGGACAGTCATTTGGTATTACAGGGGCGACAGTTACAGAGTGGGCAAAGCAGTAATGCCAATAATGTAGCGGTTCAGGTGCAATTGGGGCAGGCGAGATTGACGCCTCAACAAGTAAGTAAACAACAGGTAGAAATTACCCTGGCCACCTTATCATCCGTCGAGAAAGCACAGCTGCGCTCAGGAGCCCAGGGCATTCGCGTGGCCCATGTGGAAACGGTCGACAACGGTCAGGATTTCTCGATTTTGTCGAATTTGGTGCCAGTGGTGTTGTGTCCAACCGTTCAGAACGACCAGCCATTCTCTCTAGAACTAACAGAAAGTGACGAGGATATGTATGACGGACAGCTAAGTTTATCCGTTGATGTCACCGTAGCTCCCCATCAGAGTACTTACCTGCTCTTAAACGATCAGGAGCGAGATGCTCAGGTCTATGTGGGTAAGGGAGAACGTCGAACGGCAGAGACTAATCAGCTCACGTTTCCCCTAAAAGGAATTCGGGGTGGCACTTATCTGGTGAGGGTACAAATTGACGGGGCGGAGAGTCCCCTGGAGGTGGACCCACCGGAGGCAGAGAACCCGATGATGCAGCGCTACATTGGGCCAACAGTGACCATTGGAGCTGCCTCATGAGTCATCCTAAAGAACAATGGATATCTGAAAACCAGCAGCACCTGAGTGCGGCCATCACCGTAGTAAAAGCCCGGTTAGTGGAACGGCTACGCCAGGCATCTATGGACTTGCCCACGATGTCTGCGGTGCCCTCTGTAGAGATTGCTCTACAGCAGTATCAGTCTTTAGACCGTTCTCAACCACCCGCCGCACTGCAACAGCTGTGTCATCTGTGTCAGCTATCGGCCTTTGAGCAAGAGATTCTGTTGCTCTGTGCAGGCATGGAGCTAGATGCCACCTTTGCACCAATTTTTGCAGCGATCCATGGGGATGCGCAGCGCAACTATCCCACCTTTAGTTTGGCCCTGGGGAATTTGCCGGAGCCTAGCTGGACTGCCTTATCCACAGGTGCACCCCTGCGTCACTGGCAGTTGGTGGAGGTGGGACCGGGGCGATCGCTAACCATGAGTCCCCTACGCATTGATGAGCGGGTACTTCACTTTCTTACGGGCAGTAATCCATTGGATGAGCAGTTGGTGGGCATCGTAAAACCGTTGGGTTTGGTAGGGGAGCTGGTGCCATCCCACCAGCTACTGGCGGATCGGTTGGTGAAGACCTGGCAGCGGACAAGGACTGTAGTACAGTTGTGGGGTGGGGAAGGGGGCGATCGCACCACCATTGCTCAAACCGCCGCCCACCAGCTTGGTGCCACTCTCCATCGGGTAACGGCTGAGAGTTTACCCACCGCTCCCCTTGAGCTTAATCGCCTAACCCGCCGCTGGCAGCGAGAAGCCGCATTTAGTCAGAGCGGGATATTGCTGGAATGGTCTAGCAATGCTGAGCAAGCGGGTACCGTCAGTCGCTTTATCGAAGACCTGCCTGGGCTGGTAATCCTCTCCAGTCCCATCCGGCAACAGCTCCCTCAGAAAACCATGGTTTCCTTCGAGGTAGACTTGCCCACCCCAACTGAACAACAGCAGCTGTGGCAATCTAATCTGGGGCCTGCAGCTGTAGACCTGAATGGCCACCTGCAGCAGCTCACCAGCCAGTTTAATCTCAATGCCCCCATGATTGAGTCCGCCTATGGTGAGGCATTGGGCGACAGTCAGTCCGACATACCCCAGGCCCACCATCTATGGCAAGCCTGCCGCAATCAGGCCCGTCCTCGTTTGGAGTCCTTGGCCCAGCGCATCCAGGCCAGGGCTACCTGGGAGGATCTGGTATTGCCCACGGCCCAAATTGCCAAGCTTCAGGAGTTAGAAGCCCATCTGCGGCAGCGGGCGAAGGTATATCAAACGTGGGGATTTGCGGGACAAAGCGGACGAGGGTTGGGCATTACGGCCCTGTTTGCGGGGGCCAGTGGTACGGGTAAAACCCTGGCAGCAGAGGTATTAGCCAATGGGCTGGACCTGGATCTTTACAAGATTGATCTGAGTGCCGTGATTAGTAAATACATTGGCGAGACGGAAAAGAATCTGAGCCGTGTGTTTGACGCTGCCGAGACGGGCGGCGCGATTTTGCTGTTTGACGAGGCAGATGCTTTGTTTGGCAAGCGTAACGAGGTGAAAGACAGCCATGATCGCTATGCCAATATTGAAGTGAGTTATTTACTCCAGCGCATGGAATCCTATCGGGGCCTGGCCATTCTCACCACCAATTTGCCCGATGCTATTGACCGGGCATTCATGCGACGCATCCGGTTTATGGTGCAGTTTCCGTTTCCCGACTGGTCTGAGCGCACGGCCATCTGGCAGCGGATGTTTCCGACTCAGACGCCGACGGACGGTCTGGACTTTAGGAAGCTGGCTAAACTGAATGTGGCGGGGGGCAATATTCGCAATATTGCATTGAATGCGGCATTTTTGGCGGCGGATGAGGATGAATCGGTGCAGATGCGGCATTTGCTACAGGCGGCACAGCGGGAGTATGGGAAGTTGGAACGGTCGATTACCGATGCGGAGGTGAAGGGATGGGTAAGCGTTAAATCATAGCTAAACATAACTACTATGAGGAAGTTTGAAAGATGAAAGCAGAGTATGACTTTTCAAAATCAGTTAGGAATCCATACTTGAGTCAACTGAAACAGCCAATGACGCCTCAATTAGAGCCTGAGATAGTGCCCAAGGACAAACAT
>JAHQVZ010000005.1 GCA_019634055.1 Leptolyngbyaceae cyanobacterium MAG.088 | reverse complement strand
TCTTGCAACGGAATCTCCAACCCTTCGCAGCGGGTCAACGTCTTGATTAGGTCCCCATCAAACGACCGACAGCAGGCAACAATCTGCACTAGCTGAATTTCATGGGCGCTAAACTGCCGCAGCAAAAGCTGCTTAACCGCCTGCACCCCCTCGGTAAAGTCCGGTTCCTCCCCCCGACGATATTCCTCCCGCACCCAGTTTAAGTAATAGGGCAGCCCCCTGGTCGCTGAGATAATACGCCTGACGCGATCATCGTCAGTGATGCCAATTTCCGCCAAATACTCCCTGGATTGAATATCCTCGAACCGTTCTAGCTCCTGTTCATAGACCGCTCGATCATTCTGATTGCGCTCACTCCAATGGTCCTTATTGAGCAATTGTTTGCGCCCAGCGGTAACAATGCGAATGGGGTGCTTTTGTAACTCCGTATTCCCCAACAGCAGCCTGCACAGCCATTGGTCCACTTCCGGGGGCACTTTTTCATAAAAGTCCAGCACTAGCAAAACCGGCTGGGCCGCTGCTTTGCTTTGCAAACATGTGGCAAAGGCCTTGGTCAGCTCCAGTAGCGGGTTTAGCATCAGGGCCTGCAATTCCCGATCGTCCCGTGTGGCCCTATGGCGATTGATGATGCCCTTCACCTCATCCAACATGGAGGCACTGAGTTCCGCCGCATCGCCAATGTGGGGCGCGGCCAAGGACAGCCCAGCCCCCACCAAACTGCCCCCCGGCACCATGGCGGAAATCCCTTGCAGCGCCAGGGTACTAAACTTTTTTAGCTGCTCGATTTGTTTATCATCGGCCTGGCCAGTGCCGCTTTCGGCTTCTGTTTTGAGGGTTTCCAGGGTGCTGTTGTAGCGCTGCTCCAGCTGATAAAACTCGTTTTCCTCAGTATCATTGGTCATGGCCGCCAACTGGCCATAGAGCACCTTCATCACCCCCAGGGGCGTATTGGCATTGGCGGTATCGCCAAATTTCACCTCAGCAATGGTCTCAATATTGGGGTAGCGCTGCCGGTGGGCTGCCATCGCCTTGACCAGCACCGTCGATTTACCCACACCGCCCAACCCCCACGCATGGAACACCACCGGACGCTTGGCCGGAGCCTCAAACGAAGTGGCCAGGGTGTCTAAAAACCGCTCAGCAACGTTACGGGAAATATAAATATCAGGAACTGCCATAGCCACCGGGCAAAATCAAGCAAACTTGGTCAATTCTAACCTTGATTATTTATTGGAAACTGGGCAAACGTTCGTCAAAGCACTGGTTAGAATTTCGAAATGTCCACTTTTCTGGGGGAAGGTCACTACCTGCCATTTAGAAAAAAAGCAGCACTTGTCTCCAGACGTAAACCAAATTTGGTTTCCACATCATGCAGGGTAAGCTGACTAGCCTGAAAAACTTGCACCATCGGAGATAGCTTAGAAGACTGCCTTAAGTATAGGCGCTTGCTTCAGCATGAGTTGGCTGAAAAGGCTAAGCCCAAAATTAAAATCACAGTTTATTCTTCCAAGAAACTGTTTTCCTAACCATCTAAAATTCTCTCTTTGGAGGCTAAAGCTATGATGCAAATCACAGCAAACTGTAAGGCAGATCTCATCTTTTGTTGATATCTTCCCAGCTTACCGTGCCTTGATTTGAATCATATTGTTCCTGACAAGAGAGCGGTTTAAAAATTGTCCCCATAACCTCGATAAACCTGCTCGCTTAACACTGCGATCGCAGTGTTTTAGCCTGTGACAATTAGAAGAATGGTCTCACTTTAGTATGGCTTCAAGAACAGATGGCTAGGGTCTAAGTACTGCCGCTGGGTGCTATCTATTACTCTTGTCAGAGAGTTTTGTCTTATCTTTCTTGTTGAACTAGATAATTTTTATCCATAACAGCATTGCGTTCCTTAGAACGTTTGCTGATCGGAATCAGGTGTGTCATATCCGCAGCGGCATCTGCTTTTAACGTCGTCTCACCCTCAGGATGCACACACGATCATGGCTGCAAATACAATAGGCTTACCATCGGGCCTAATAGACAATATTGATCTTATTATTCGCCAGGATGCGCGAGAACTGCTTGAACGTATCGAGCAAGGTCTGGCGTCTGAGCATCTATCAAAACCCGCTTATCGCGAACTCGGGAAACTGCTTGAGCAAATTCCCTATCTAGAACTAACCAATGACCAGATGCTGATGCCGATGATGCACTTGGCTGTCAGTTTATTGTTGCCCACAGAAGCCCCTCCAAAAACTCACCAGTCTCCAGCCATGTCCATGGCAGAACGGGTGGCGTTAGCACGGGACATTCGTAAACGCATTGCCCGTGAGATTCGCATCTACCGCAATCCCTTGGTGGCCGTCCTCAGTGCTGGCGGGTCTCCTGCGGCGCAGTTAATCTCTGGGCTTACCTGGTTCACCATTACCATTACGTTGTTGATTGGTAGTACTACCGCCGCGCGTATGTTTTTGGCTAACCAATATAACATTGGCTATCAGCATGGTATTAACCATGCTCAGCCCATTGCGCAGACTGAATCATCAGAAACATTGCCAGACAATGCGGTTGTTGAAGGTGAGTCAGTGGGGTCTACCGTGATTGCTGAAGGGGAAACCCAAGGGTCTCAGGTGGATTTGTTCTCATCCCAAGAATGGCAATACATTCAGCTGGTGCTGGCCGCTGGTGGTTTGGGCAGTATTGTGAGCGTGATGCTGCGATCGCGAAAGCTAGAAAACCGCAACCGGTCCCAGTCAGTGATTCCCTTTTTTATCGGCTTCTTTAAACCCGTAGTCGGCACAGCCTTTAGCCTATTGGCGGTCTCTCTGATTCAGTCAGAGGTGGTTATTTTCTCTGGGTTTAACCCTGGTGAAGCAGAGGCTCAGTCAAAGTATCTATATTTTGCGATCGCATTTATTGCCGGATTTAGCGAAGTATTAGTGCCCGACTTCCTCGCCCGTACCGAAAAAACTATGCTACCGGGTGATAGTAACAAAAAGGATGATCTCTCTTAGGTAGATGCGGATAACGTGTGACGGCCCCGTAAAGAGGACTACGGGGCCGTTACGCATTTGGCGCTTGTGCAAAACTCAACTTGTATCGCCGTTTTGTTGTTCCTTATGAGCCTATGCTAAAGCCTACTTTTCTGAGCCTATTACTATTGAGCACTATTTTGGTAAGCCATGCCGAGGCCGCCCAGCGTTATGGTGCGATCGCCATTTCTCGTTCAGGTGACTGGGGCATGGCGACCAACTATTTATCTGCTAATAATGCTGAGCGTGAAGCCCTGCGCAGCTGTGGCGATGTTAATTGTGCCATCCGCGTATCCTTTCGAGGCTGCGGTGCGATCGCCGAACATAATCGAACCTTGGCCTGGGGCGTCTCCGCTACCCTAGAACGTGCCAGAGAACAGGCCCTAGGCGTTCTCGAAAACCAGGGTATGATTCTTGCAGAAGTATGTAATCGAGAAAATTAAGGCTTAAACCCCAGAATTATAAGAAAAAGGACAATGATGGACCATTCGTATTGTCCCTTTTCTTGTAATTCAATGTTTAGTGCCAATGTGATACCAGTATTAGGTTTAATCCGTTGAAGGCACTATTGAGAAACCTTAGTCGCCAGTGATTTCTCTGTGGACGAAAACCGACCCGGCGGGACAGGTAAAGATTCTGAGACTACTTTTTTGTTTGTTACAACTTTGGATAACTCTATTTCTGAATTGTTGACTTTAGTTAATTTTTGAAACGGTGATTCAGCTAAACAACATGTTTTCCAAACAGATTGAACAGGTACACCAAACTGTGAACATTCTCCCCCGCGACGACCGATTGGTGTATAAAAACGGCAGGCACCGCATCGAGCGATTTCACTTTTTTTAATACTCATGAAAAGAATAATTGAGACATTCACTAAAAGCCTTCACTCTCGTCATTGTGGATTAGTTGTCGTCGGAAATCTGGCATTCTAAAAATGTTCAAAGCTTGATACTCCAAGCCTCGAAGTTGATTTCTTGCTAATAGTCCTCGTTAATGTTTTCTTTATATTTTATTTAAATAAATCAATGTTGTTAGGTCGTCTGGGATCATTCACTGATGGGCGATCCCAAAAAAGTTACATGCACTGGTAGTGGTAACTACGGCGACTGCTTAGTCAAAAAGACAATAAAATTAAACCTAAAATTTAAATGTTTAATTTTATTGTTAGATTCTACTGCCAGGTTTTGGTGATGCACAGGGCGCACATGGTCCATCTCGCTATTTCTCCAGGTGGGCATGAGCACTGGCATTCTGGGCAAAGTTCTTGACGTTTTTGTTGCTGTTTTTTGATGGTTGCCCAGCGAGCAAACGCATCCTCTGGCGTTGTTGTTGCTGGCTGGTTATAGGCTTTGGTGATGTCTGTTTCTCCGATATAACTGGGGTGGTCTTTGAGTAAGTCGCTGACGGGTTGTGTTCTACGGATAGGCTTTGTGTGCCATTGAGCGCTTGAAAAACGAATGTCGTTTAAAGGATTGCTAATCAGGCGATTGAGCTTATGGAGAATGCGTCGACGTTCTAGGGTTAGGGTTTGAACCCAAGATGCATTAGCCACTGTGACGTAGAGTATATGACGCTGGATGCTAGCGGGCTTTGTTTGTTTGGCGACGGCATAGCCTACGACTTTAGGCCAATACTCACTCACTTGAGCAAACTGTCGTCGGGTTTGCCACCCTGGTTGGGTTTCAATATCAGTAATTAGCGATCGCAGCCCAGAAAATCCCATATTTAACCTTCTTTTGAAAACAAATGTTTCTGATCTCACATGTCAGTAGAGACCTTGTTTATAACGTCTCTTGGCTAACGTGCTAACGTATGGTCTATTAGTGACCCTGTCTGCTGGTTTATTGGTGTCCCTTGCCTGCTGATCTACTAGCGACCCCTGCCTGCGCTGACCCTTATTTTTTTATTTTAGCTGTGCCCCATGGCCTCTTCTGCCGATAAAGAAACCTCTTCAATGCCGCCTCGGCCTGGTTCAGGGCCTGCTACTGAGATTGATCCGCAGCTGGAAAATGTTTTGCGGAATCTTAATGTAAACCTTGAGGACGAACTCACTCGCTATCGACGGCAACGTCACGGGCGGGTGGCACCCCCACCTCCACCCCGGCGTGCAGCGCAGCGTCAGTCCATTGATTTAATTTCTGTCCCAGCATCGGCCTCTGATGAGGGTGCTCCAGATGCCTCTACTCCAGGGGCATCTAGTCCAGATGCTTCTAGTCAATTGTCAGCGCCGCCGCCGCCACCGCCGAACCCCTTTTTGAATAAGACTGACGAATTAGAAGAGGACGTTGAACTGCCAGATATGGATCCGATTTCCGAGCTAGCTGAGTTGGGTCTAGACGAGGGTGAGGTCATTGATTCAGGAGAAGGGGCCAGTGATCTCGCTGAGTCTGCTCTGTCGATACAGGCTAGCAATACATCTGCAGACAGCTATCTAGAATCGTCAGAAGAATTACTCAAAAGTATCGAAGAAGAGCAGGTCGAACCTTCCTCAGTGCCTGAACCCTATTCTCCGGAGCGTAAGAACAATGGCTTGTTAAAGCTGGCGGGGTTGGTTTTGGTCTTGTTGGGAGGCATCGGTGTGGGGTTTGCCATTACCTATCCATCTCAATTACAAAATTTGCGAGCGCGACTGTGGCCTGCTGGCGAGCCTGAGCCGAATGAGGCGGTCACAGATGCCCCAGCAGATGCCCCACCCGTTGCTGACGGAGAAGGATCGCAATCTGATGGAGTAGTCGCTAATACGCCTCCTGCTTCGTCATCTGTAGAGGCGTCTGATCCTGATGGCTACAAACCATCAGGGCCTGATTTGTCTACTCGAGAGTTCAAAGAGTTGGACGATGTTAAAGATTTAGTCACCCTGGATGTTGACGGCTCAGGCAATGCGCCTGCTGGTTCATCACCATTGCCGAACCCAGCCCAGTCGCCATTGCCGAACCCAGCCCAGTCACCATTGCCGAACCCAGCCCAGTCACCATTGCCTAATTCAGCAGCGACGTCTACTGATGGACAACCGACAGCTGCGGCTCCTGCAGCGGCGACACCAGAGACAACTGGTGCTGCGCCTACTACTCCTGCGGCACCTGCTGCTCCCAGCGCGCCTACGACGCCAGTGACGACCACGCCTGCGGCAGGGTCTAACTTCTATATAATTGCTAGCTATACGGGCGATGCTTCTTTGAGTAAGGCCCGTGAATTTGTCCCTGATGCGTTTGTGCGCAACTTTAAGGCAGGGGCCAGAATTCAGATGGCAGCGTTTAATAATCGTGCTCAGGCAGAAGAGCAGGTGGCGGTTTTAATTCAGCAAGGAATCGCTGTAGAGCTATTTGGTCCCACCAACGAATAATCTCCCTGCTATGCTAAAAAAGTGCGGCTAACGTTATCGCTAAGCGGTCTGACGCTGCTCTTGCTGGTTAAGCTGCTTGTGAGAAAAAGGGTTAATGGGATTGCTAGATCGTTTCTTTCGGGTGGTGCGTACCAGCCTCAATGATGCTCTCAATGGGGCTGAAGATCCTGAGAAGGTGTTAGAGCAAACGGCTGCAGATATGCAGGAAAATTTACTGCAGCTGAGACAGGCTGTGGCCGTTGCGATCGCTACTCAAAAACGCAGCGAACGCCAATACGACCAGGCTTATACAAAGGCTCGTGAATTTTATAGCCGTGCCCAGAGTGCCCTGGCAAAAGGCAATGAGCCCCTGGCTCGTGAAGCATTGAACCGTCGCCAAAGTTATTTGGAAACTGCTCAAGCCTTAGAAAGCGAGCTACATCAGCAGAAAAATAGTGTCCAACAACTGAAAACTAATATGCGTGCTTTAGAGAGCAAAATTGCCCAGGCGCGCACTCGCAAAGATATGTACATTGCCCGGGCCCGTTCAGCAAAAGCTACCCAAAAGTTGAACGAAATGATGACTCAGGTCAATGGAGGGGCATTTGACCAGATCGAAGACAAGATTTTGGATATGGAAGCCAATGCCGCTGCCGCTGCCGAAATTAACCAAATTAGCCAGGACCCATTAGAAACAAAATTCTCAGCCTTAGAGTCAGGCTATAACCCAGAAGACAATCCAGTTGATATCGAGTTAGCCGCCCTCAAAGCTCGGCTAAAATTACCCGATGTTTAATGTGTAGCGAGTGTTCCATAGAACACCCGCTACACATTAAACATCCAACGTTTGCTGATTATTTGTCTGTTTATAGACGGGCAAAGTGAAATGAAACGTACTGCCCTGTTGAGGAATTGAATCTACCCAAATTTGCCCATAATGGGCTCTAACAATCCTTAGACATAGAGCTAGCCCAAGACCATAGCCATCCTGAGATTGGTCTCGCTGCAGTCGAAAACTCTCTTCAAAAATACGAGCTTGTTTATCCGCCGGAATACCAGGGCCTGTATCTTGAATACTTACCTGCACCTTTTGCGTCGTTCGATGGAGAGCCGTAATCACAACTTCTCCACCCTCAGGTGTATATTTCACAGCATTGTCCAACAGGTTCACAATCACACGACGCACTTGATTGATATCAGCATGTACGTGAGGTAAGTCCTGAGGAATTTCTAAACGAATAGTTTGTGCCTTATCTTTAATTTTGGTGAACATAGCGTCCACAACTTCTTGACATAAATTCTGCAGATTCATCTCTTTTGGAAAAATATGCAAATCAATGCTGGGTCCGTGGGCTGCCTGCAAAATATCCGTAATCATGCGATCAATTGATCGGATCTGTGTCTTAGCATTGCGCAGCAGTTGCACTGTTAATTCAGGCCGAAACCGTTTACGCCGTTCATGATTAGGGTCATAGCCCATCTCTAAGGTTTCAATTGCGATGGAAGCAGCCGTCAATGGATTTCGTAAATCATGGGCCAGCATGGCAATGATGCGGTCTTTGAACTCTAATTTCGCATTCGCTTCAGCATTGAGCTGCTTTAGTCGAAAAATTTCATCCGATAAATGAATGATTTCCGTTGACTGAGCAATAGACGTATTGTCCGAAGTACTCTCATTTTGCTCACTACTCTCATTTTGAACTTCCGCTTGCCAACGGGACCACCAGTAGTCAATTTGAGAAATAATATCGCTGCCAGTCAGGGTTTGGCGTCCTACCGCCGAAACTTTAATTAATGTTGGGGTAACTACGAGCCTAAAATGCTCGGCCAGATAAGGTTGCTCGCTAACGTCAATGACTTCCAAAACGGGAGCAATATTGCTTTCTAAGCTGTCAACATGCTGACGAATTTGGCGAACTTGCTCAGCAGAACTTGGCCGCTTATCAATAAACAGCAGTAGCTTCAGCGGCACTTCAAGGGACGGCATAGATGAACGTTTGACTCCTGCTCCGCGATATAGGATATCCAATGACTGGGTGCCTAGCTAGCCAGTTATCTCTTTAGCCTACATCGTTCCAACCTTAGATGGCGGTAGCTCATCCAAAGAATTATGCAAATTGTTCTGCATATCTAGCCAGAATACTCTCTATGCCAGTTGTAAAACCCTCCTATGCGGAATTAAAAGCCCCCTGTTTGTAGGGAATCATAGCTAATGAGGGGCTAGTCAAGGTGGATGCAATCGTTAAAGAGATATTAAAGGAACAGGCCGAATCAAACTTATGGATGGGCTTCTCACCTACAGTAAGAAATAGAGTTTCCTTTTTGATTGCATCTAGTCATGGGTTAGCGGTACTCGGTAAATACAGTGAGGCGCGGTGGTTATGCAGATTTCAGCAGTTATTCAACGTTACAGTCATCATCAGCCTATTCAAGCAAAAGCATCCAGGTATCTGCTGCGTGCACTAGCTTTGCTGATGGGAACAACGACCTTGTTAGCTGCCCATACCGCTAATGCCAGAGTAATGTTCCAGTCTGCCGGGGAGTCTGACGCAGCTACGATTCGCCCTTTGTTGGCGCAAGTGACTCCATCCGTTGATATGCCCATTAATAATGGGGTTTACCTCTTTGGTGAACGGCCGTTGCCTGATCAGCTGCAAACTGCATACATGATATTTGAAGCTCGGGCTGGTCATGTGGTGGGTGCCTTCTTTTCGCCGTACTCTTCCTTTGACTGCTTCCAAGGCAATGTGGAAAATACGCAGCTTTCTCTCGCTATTATCGAGACCTATTCCCAGGAGGAATACGCCTATTCCCTTGAGCTTGAAGATACAGCCATTGCTGGTCCAGGGGGGAGTCAATTTGCGATTGAGGGGTTTCATCAGATTGATACTGTGAGCGATAACGATTTGCATATGTTGAGTACCTGTCAGTCCCATTACAGCCAGACAATCTAGATGGGGAATAGCGTTATTCGTTTCATCAGCTACAGTTTCGAATCGCTAGCTAATTTATTTTCCTAGTAGCATTTGCTAACCATTCCATAGATACATAAACAATGCCTTAGCAAATAGCTAGGGCATTGTTTTATCTTGGTAAGTGAAAATCCTTAATTTTTCTGGTAGGCGTGAACGCAGCAGAACAAGCCCGCAGCATTGAATATGCAAGTAAGATAGCCGCTACTGTTGGTGCCTTTAAGGGGCACCTACCCGACTTACGCTCTGATCTCAAGCCTTGGGCCAATGATCCTGATACTAGAGAACTCGTTGACCCTGACTCCATTGATATTGGCTTCCATTTTCCTGGCTTTAGTCGTTCATTTAACTGTCGCAGTTTATTAGTTCAAATTCGTCTGCATTCAGTTGCTGACGATACGGTCCAAGGTAAAGCTGATACAGTTGCAAATGTTGTTAAAGCAATTGGTATAGAGGTGGTTGGGTTTAACCATCTTGGGCAACAATGGCATCTTTCTACGATTAATAACTGGCAGTTTGAAGGGGTAGCCCCACCGCAGGCAAATGCTGGAGAAAAAATCAAACTTTGCTGTCGGCAAATTTTTCAAGTGTTTAATCCGGAATAGGATGGGGGAGTAAACTGGCAACTCAAGGCAATGAAGACAGTTATCCCCGTCGAGCTCCCTCAAACCCAGTACGACATTAAAATTGCCACCGACGGGCTGCAATATTTAGGCCCCTGGCTTTCTGCTATGGGTAAACAAGGCAAGGTTTTGCTGGTGTCTAATCCAGTGATTTCTAAACACTATGGCGAAACAGCCTTACATTCTTTAACGGCCGCTGGCTTTGACGTCTGTCAGTGTATTCTGCCTGCCGGGGAACGCTATAAAACCCTGCGATCCATTGAAAAAATTCATAACGTTGCCTTTGAAAATCGTTTGGAACGTAGTTCCACAATGGTTGCTTTAGGCGGCGGTGTGATTGGTGATATGACTGGTTTTGCCGCTGCTACCTGGTTGCGCGGTATCGCTGTGGTGCAGGTACCTACTTCATTGCTGGCCATGGTCGATGCTTCCATGGGGGGCAAAACAGGTGTCAATCATCCCCAGGGTAAAAATCTAATTGGTGCATTTCATCAGCCCAGTCTGGTGCTGATTGATCCCAATGTTTTAACTACCCTTCCCGGTCGTGAATTTCGCGCTGGCATGGCCGAAGTTATTAAGTACGGCATCATCTGGAATGAAGGGCTATTTGATCAGTTGGAAAAGGCTAAACGTCTTGATCAGATGCGCTATGTCGGCGAGGATCTACTGCATGATGTTCTGACGCATTCCTGCCAGGCTAAGGCCGATGTGGTTAGTCAGGACGAGAAGGAGGCTGGGCTGCGGGCAATTCTCAACTATGGCCATACCGTTGGCCACGCCATTGAAAGTTTAACGGGCTATAAGTCTGTAAATCATGGCGAAGCCGTAGGTATTGGTATGGTGGCAGCGGGCGCGATCGCAACCCAAATGGACCTCTGGCCTCAAACCGCCACCGACCGACAACTTGCCATTATCGAAAAAACTAACCTACCCACCAAACTTCCCGAGAACCTGAATATTGACGATATTCTCATCACTCTCCGCAGCGACAAAAAAGTAAAATCCGGTAAAGTCCGCTTCGTCTTACCCAAACGCATCGGCGAAGCCTTTGTCACCGACCAGGTAACCGACGACATCATCCGTGGTGTATTGCAAGGGATGTTGTAGGTGAGTAGAGCGGTAGGGGCATTGCATGCAATGCCCTCAGGCAATGGGCAATAGGCAATGGGTAGTCAGGCAAACAAAGAGCCTTTATCCCAGATAAACTAGGTCTACAAACGAATCTAAATCAGTTCCCCATCTTTTACGGTGCGTAGCGAAGGCGGAGCAGCGTAATCCCCCAATCTGTAACCCAGTGCAACTGCTGCTAACCTCTTAATCAAACCCTATATTTCGGGGTGGGTGGGGGAGTTAGGCCCCCACGAACAGGAGGGGGCGGGGAGGAAATCCCCGAGCAGCCGATGCCGCTACAAACCAAAAAATCGAACCCATTATTCTCGTTCAGGGCAGCCATAAGGGGCAGCCCCTACTCCCCAAAAATCATGCAAAATCTCGAATTCCCCACCCGTATCGCCACCGTCACCCGTACCACCAAAGAAACTGACGTCACCGTTACCCTCAACGTCGATGGCACCGGCAAATGTAATGCCAATACTGGCATCCCCTTCCTCGACCATATGCTCAACCAAATC
>JAHQVZ010000046.1 GCA_019634055.1 Leptolyngbyaceae cyanobacterium MAG.088 | reverse complement strand
CCAGATAGCTCCAATATGATTCTCCAGCTTTTTAGAAAAGGATAATGTCTTCCTGACTAACCGAGATACCCGTTGCCGTAACGTGCAATTGAATCGCTCGATATGGTTTGTTTGGCCGGTCTCTTTTCCCACAGCTCGATGACGCTTGCTCGACAAGATAGTGGCATAGGCTTCCCAGAAGTCGCTGTAGCACACCGCACACTGACGATAGACCGATGGCAGTAATTGCCAAAGGGCTTTCGCACTATCGCGACTCCGATCTCCAACCTGCATTCCCACTATCTCACGAGTGTCTCGGTCAAGGGCTAACCAAATCCATTGCTTGTTCTCTTTATTGCCGAAAAACGACCACGCTTCATAACATTTCAGAGTTAATTGGCCTTTTTTTAGTCTTGACCGTAGCCTGACGAGGAACTTTCTGATATTTGGTATTCACGAATTGCTGTAACCACGGTTCTGACACATCGACGACCTGAGCAACCCCAGCCAAGGGCAGTTTTCCGAGTAACAGTTTGTCAATCAAGGCTTTCGTCGCATCATTAATGATTTTACTCTGAGGGTCTTTGACGAACTGACATCCACAGTCCTTGCATAGATGATTCTGCTTGCCGTTATGAATCATGCCGTTCTTAACGACCCTAGCAGAGTCACAATCAGGGCAACTCGGCGAGGGGATGACATGATAAAGACAATGCACGATATTATAGCTATACATTACCCTATCCTTACGGATTTAGGACTACCCGGAATTCGAACCAACTAGAGAACTATTTGATGATTTATCCTGCATCACAACACATAAAATGGTAATGGCCATCACGGGCATTTCTATTTCCATGACTATCAGCGAGATTGTTAATAGAATAAATACCGACTTACAGATGCTGAGCGATTGTGCAGATCTTCTACAGATTGTCCAGATTAGGGATAACCAAAAAATCAAAAAAATAAAACTTCCTATTACACCTGATCGATAAAGTAAAGTACCTAACCAAAAGCTATGGGAACCGATTCTGGCAGGATCGTATCCAGGTAATACAGTTTCGCCTGTGGTGACATGGCCCCCAAAAAACTGTCGGTTAGACCCTTGCATAATGCTATCTAAAGTCTCTCGATAAATATCACCTCGTACCTCGGTAGAGTCTGCTCTGGCCTCCCCAACTGCTTCCACAGTGTTGGTCACGGTATCAAAGAGATAATGAGTGATTGAGGGCATTGAAAGCGTGGTAAAGCTAAGGGTAGCTAAGAACAGACAGAGAAACCATGCTCCCAATGACTTACGAAGGGAGAATAGTCCACGTACTATTGAAATTAATGGCAACACAATGACTACAGACCGAGTGCCACTGGTCAATAGGATAAAGAGTGCGATCGCAAATAGTGAAATTGACCAAACTCTAGGTTTAAGTTCTAACGCTAGCAAGCTGGTAAATCCGGCGATCAGAGCCAGCGCCTCAGGTCCGGGAAAAAAGTAGACATAGCGCACAAAACCGGGAATAAACGATTCATCAGTGGCAAAATAGGGAATTAAATAATTACTATTGCCAGCTCCAGGGACATATAACTCACTTTTGCCCGTTACTAGGCCATACAGCGATCGAGGAGGATCGTAATGGGTTTGTTGCCAGCCGACATAAATAACCAGCCAAAACAAAAGCATGATCAGCATGAGTACTGAAAAAGACCAGGCGACCACCTGCCAACGAATACGAATATTATGGCTTTGTAGATACCACAGAATAATCCCAGGCCCAGCATAGGTATTAAGGGCAGCTAAGATGGCATTGGGGCTGAAAGAAGTATTCTGGTAGGCATTGTAAAAATATTGAGAAATCAGTGTATAGGCGCAAAATATCAGTAACGCCACAACAGGGATACTAGGTGGTTTTAATTGTATTTTGTTGTACTGTCGCAAATCATGGGTAATCAGGCCGATGGCTAGGAGAATAAAAAAGTGTTTCCAGCCTAGAAGCCACCATAGGGGGGTGAGGGTAATTAACAGAGTGGTTACCTTTTCAGTCTGGGTGAGGGTGTTCCACTTGGGTAGAAAATTGGAGAAAATGGTCTGGGATTTAAGGGTAACACTAGGCTCTTGCTGTCTGAAGGGATTGTATGTATAGCTCATGATGGTTATCTATCGCTCACTACCATTGACGGCAAACCCTAATACGTTTACCTGGGTCTTAGTTAGCTGTTCTAAGCTGTCTGCAAAGGGCTGACGGTAGCTCATGCCAGGACGAACGACAAGTAACAGATTAGAGATGTGAGCCATGAGCCAGTTGGCCTCACTACTGGTACTGAGGGAAGCACTATCGACCAAAATATAGTCATAGTTGCAGGCATGCTGAGCCAGATGAAGCAGTTTGCCAAAAGCTTCAAACCGACAAATTTGATTGTCGTTGAGGGGCTGTGACTTTAAGGAAGCGATATCTAGCCCCGGTTGCAGGGTGGTAGATGCAAAGGTCTGAGGATTGGCAATTTGTAGGGTATTCGCAATTTGCGGAGGGGGATAGTCGCTGCTCTGCAACTGAGGTTCATTGTGGGTTTCGCCTTTGATTAGGAGCACTTTAAAGCCAAGATGGCTAAGTGCGATCGCAAGTCCCAACGCCACTGTTGTCTTTCCTTCTTTCGGAATAGCACTACTCACCATCAAACAGGCTGACACAGGCAATGTTTTACTAATCACGGTGGCCAGTTGTTGAAAGGCCAGGCTCGACGTCAGCGGCTCTAGTTCTCCTGGCTTTAACTGTTTAAGGTTAGGAATTTTACCCAGGGGCTGCAGATTAGTCTTGTATAAATCGGCAAGGGTGAGTAAAGGATTTTGTTGCTCTAGATAGAGAACAATGGCCGCACTACCCAGGAGAGATGCTAGCAAAGCGCCTACGGCAATGGGTCGCTTCCCAGGTCCAGCGGGTTGGGTACTGGCGGTGGGCTGGTCCAGCAATTGCACCACTGGATAGGTACTAAAGGCATCGACTCGGTTAGTTTCAATTTGAGCCAGGAGACTTTTGTAGACTTCTTGGGCAATGTCATACTCTCGCTGCAGGGCCTGTAAACGCACGTGGATTGCTGGCATTTGGGCGAGGCGGCTAGTTAATTGATCCAGCTGATCTGCTAATTGAGATGCTTGTTTTTGTAGACCATAGGTTTCAGTCTCGGTCAGTACCAACTCCTGAATTAATGCGGCATAGGTTTGTCCTACAGAGGTATTTACGCCGGGTAAGCCTGAGGTACTTTGAACAATATAGGCTTGCTGATCGGCAATGAGTTTAGCCTGCTGAGTCAGCAGATAAGCCACCTGGGGATGCTCATCGGTAAACAGGGACTGAGCTTCGAGTAGTTCCACATTCAGGGCCGAGAGCTTGGTCTGAATGGACTGATAGCCGGGATCCTCAGAAAGCTGAAGGGCTAAGACTGCTTGTTCGGGGGTTTGATTGAGACGATTGACCAGGTTCTCCACGCGGAGGCTACTGGCCTGATATTCAGCCAGCACCTGTCCCTGGGTCAGACTCAAAGTATTGATGGATTTGACCAATGCTTGGGTTTGTTCATCACCGTCTACTACCCCATTTTGTTCTTGAAAAGCAACTAAGGATTGACCTGCTAAATCTAGATTGTTGGATACCTCAGTCAGTTCTTGATCGATCAAGGCAGTTCGCTGGGCTACATCATCAGCTCGCAGGTCCTTTAAGCGTTGCTGAAATGCATTAATAAACAGACTCAATCGCGTTTGGGCGATTTCAGGCGTAGATCCTTCAGTCCTCAAGGAGATCGTTGTTGATTCGGCATCAGGTTTGACTTCAAATAGTTTTTGATAGGTTTCTAATTGAGAATAGAGGTGATGTTCAGGGTCAGACTCCCAGACTTGGCGAACCGCATCAGTGCTGGTCATAATAGACGCCAAAATCTCTCTGGAATCGAGCTGGGATGAAAAGGTCAGCCCCTGTCCTCCTTGTAGTTTGCCAAACTCTCCAAGATCTAAGTTCAGATCTCGGGTGGTATTGGGCAAAATCACCTGAGCATCAGCGGTCCAGGTTTCTTCAACCGATAGAATGTTATGGGTGGCAAAACCGATAATTAAAATATTGAGGAAAGCGACCGGTTTCCAATGCCTGAGTGCGATCGCAAAAAGATGCTGCATAGTTGAGCCAGAGGTTCACGTAAGGTTCATTTACTTAATAAGAAGGACACCCCACCATAGAAGCCGGATACACTGAACGGAGATACTGAGATAGATCAGGCCCTCGCAACAGCGGTTGATTGATGGCGGCAGGGGGCGATTTAATTGCGTCTGTTAAATCAGCCTTAGAGAGACAATAATAGTCTGGCCCTGGCAAAATACTCTGGGCAAAGGTGAGTTGATGGTCATCCACATGTTCTCCATATTTAGCCAATCGTGGCAGTAGAACAAAGCGCATACCACGACTAGCCAGATCATGGGTAGACCCCTGACCCGCATGGGAAATCACTAACCGAGATTGCTGGGTCATTTCCACCAGGTGTGGGTAGGAGGTTTTGGGTAATGCTGTGACTAAGTCATGGTCAACTAACCGAGAGATATCGCTAATACCATACTGGAGAAAAACAGGTTCGGTAATAATGTTTTGCTCCAGCAGGTCAGCAAGCCAGGCTGTAGCTCGGTGAAAGGGGTAGGGAATAGTGCCAAGGGTAATGGTAATCATAGGTGTGTGGGGCGATAAAGGGAAACATGGTTATACACGACTGCGAATGGCATGACCCTGAAATCGAGCTTTGGGGTAGCGTTTGCACAGATCAGCCCACTGGACATACATCTCATCACAGATGGGATAGACCAGTTTGCCAGAGAGACTTAGATCTTGCGATCGCGAAATGCTTTCAACAAAAACAAATCGCATATTGAGCAGTTTTGCCACAAAGCCAAAATTGACAGCGATACTGGCACCGGTAGAGATCACCAGATCTGGAGATTCATTCCTGAGAATGCGAGCTGTAGCAGGCAGATTACGAACTAAATCGGTCACTTTCCTAGGCGCTTGATAGGGTAGCCAATAAACCGTTTCTCCCCATTTTTCAAGACTTTTAGTATCTGCATCCGGATGGGTAATCCAAATTCTTTCATGGTCTTGCCAGAACGTACGCAAGCTTTTCATAGTTGAAAAGTGCCCTCCTGACGTGCAAACCAGGGCTAACTTCATACCGTTACCTCTGCATAGGGTGTTTGTAGGTATGGTTGTGAGTTTAGAAAGAGAATATCAAGAACTTTATAAGAGTCATCAAAGATTTTTGAAGCGTTTACAACATCAAACCAGAAGTCTTCGTATACAAGACTTAGAAGATTTAATACCTCTCATTTTTATACCTTAATACAAATTTTCAATATAAATAAGAGGATGTTCTGACATTAAAAATATCCCTAAAAAGCCTTAAACAAAGGGCTTTTTAAAAAACGAAAATAAACCATATCAGATCTTTTATTAATCTTGCAAACTTCTTGATATTCGATTGTCAATATCAGTTTCAAAGGTTAAAGAGCAAACAACTACAGTCTTATCAACTTCTTGATATTCGCCTGCTAGTGTTT
>JAHQVZ010000045.1 GCA_019634055.1 Leptolyngbyaceae cyanobacterium MAG.088 | reverse complement strand
GTCTGGAAATTGAATGCTTACCCGCTGGGGAGGTTTTGGCAGGCTCGTCAACAGTGGGCGCAAGGAGTTGTTAGCATTGCAAAATAAGATATGCAGGTTGTTTAACCCTAGCTGGTCAAGATGATTAAGACATTGATCCACTAAGGATTCTCGGATCTCTAAGCCAAGGAAGTTCCAGTCTGGGCAGACTTTGGCCATGTCGCTAATGAAATAGCCTTTGGCACAGCCAATATCAATGTGTAGAGGCTGTTCAGGATGGGCATACACCTCCGCCCACGGGGGCGGTGTCACTGGGGTAGCGTAGCGAATATTTAGGGGGTTAACGTGCTGGCGCACACGGGTCATGGTCGAAAAAGGCGATGATGGAACTAGGCCTATCTACCCTATCAACTCTTATGGCGCTTTTGGCTCGTTTTGCGGTGGTTAGCGATCTCCATATTGCTCTGCCCCATACTGTATGGGACTCTCCTAACCGATTTCACTTAGTCGAAGTGAGTATTCCAGCATTTGAGCAGATTTTAGACCACCTGGAGCAGGTTGGTGTTGATTTTTTGATTTTACCTGGTGACCTGGTTCAGCATGGTGAGCGAGAAAACCATCAATGGTTAGTGCAGCGTTTGGAGCAACTGCCGTTTCCGGTTTATGCGGTGCCCGGTAACCATGATGTGGTGAGGCGAGGGGGATGCGATCGCACCATTTCCCTAGAGGAGTTTGCAGACCTATACCAGGCCTTTGGCTATAGCGATCCAGATCGTCCCTATTATCACCATAAAATTTTAGATGGGCTACATCTGATTGGCCTTAATTCCAATGGCTTTGAGCCCAATGGAGAGCCTCTTTACACCGGTTGGCTTGATCCAGAGCAGCTAGACTGGCTCGATGCCCAATTAGCTCAGCTGACCGACCAATGCCCCACCCCATTAACGTTGGTGATGCTGCATCACAATGCCCTGGAGCACTTACCTCGCCAATCTCGTAGCCGCATGGGGCAGCGTTATATGGTCAAAAATGCAAAGGACTTAACCCAACGTCTACAGGCTACGGGGGTGCCACTTACGTTTACAGGCCATCTACATATCCAAGACGTTGCCCAGTCTAAACAGCTTTACGAAGTAACCACGGGTTCTTTAGTGAGTTATCCCCACCCTTACCGCATCTGTGAGTTAACCGTAGAAGACAATGCCCATCGTCTAGATATTGCCTCACACCGCATCGAAGCTGTGCCCGACTGGCCCACCTTACAAGCCACATCCCAGCAATGGATGGGAGATCGATCTTTTCCCTTTATGATGAAACTGTTGACCAGCAACCCGCTCCATTTACCGCCGACCGAGGCTGAGCAATATGCCCATATGCTGCGAGACTTTTGGGCAGCCATTGCCGGTGGTGATGCCCTATTTGATTTTCCTGAACTGCCCCCTAAACTAGAGCAGTATTTCCAAACATTTAGTGCAACTGACATTGACGGGCAGCCTCACTGCATTGATAACGACGCCGTCCTATGGCTGCAAAGACCTGAAATGCTAGCGCCATAGGGGCTATAAGCCATAGGGGCTATAAGCTATAGGGGCTATAAAATGAAACCCCGACCGCGTTCGGGTCGGGGTAATTACCAAGTTAGTTGTAATTGACTAAATGCACCGGGCATTTCTTAAGCCACCTTTAAAGTACCAGGGGATCACCCGAAAAAACATGGGCGATCGCATCTGAAAAAATCATCAAAAACGCATCGTCGACCATAGACATTTTTTAAAGTCAGCTTTTGACCATAATGGCTGAAACAGGCTTGACATGCCTTCTGTCATTAAGGACAGTCCATGGCAGACTATGCCTGCTATATCCATCGCTATATATCTATGGAAATTAAAGCCATACACCATATCGCCATTATCTGCTCAAATTATGAACGTTCAAAGCATTTTTATGTTGATATTTTAGGTGCCAATATCATTTGTGAAACCTGGCGCGAACAACGACAGTCCTACAAACTCGATTTAGGCTTTGGCAATGCTCAGATAGAGTTATTTTCATTTCCCCAACCGCCTGCTCGACCCACTCGACCTGAAGCTTGCGGTTTACGGCATTTAGCCCTGGCCGTTGAAAATCTGGATACAAATATTGCCCATCTTCAACGCCATAATATTGCCGTTGAACCGGTGCGACTAGATGAGTTAACTGGTAAACGGTTTACCTTTTTTCAGGACCCTGATGGGCTTCCCCTGGAACTCTATGAAGTCTAATGCTCTAAGAGTTGTTTCAGTGTTTTTTCGATATTTTTCGCCATCGGCGATTAAGACTAATGCTTGTCTTTACAGGCGTTTACAGAATTATACGTAACCAATGTGATACGAAACTTAAAAATATGTGATCTCAGGCACGGTTAGGGGGTGTCATACCACAGTACAGTTGGGACATATGAGAAACGTATATTTCTAAACGACCTAACCTCAAGGGGTTCGGTCTTATTATTGGCAGAGCCGCTTAAAGGCTAAAGCTATATCTATGGCTAAGGGGCGATGAAGTTAATCTTCATCGCCCCTTAGCTGTTTGACCAGTCTTACGACCTTACAGGTTGTGGATGTCCATCTGCCTAAGTATTGGCATTGGCATTGGCATTGGCACTCGTATTAGTATTTGCCTTAAAGCGGCGCTTACGGCGACGGGAAATGGCTTTGCGCTTGGCTTTTTCAATAGGAGTTTCAAAATAACGTTTCTTTTTTATATCTGAAAAGATATCGGCCCTTGATACCTGACGCTTAAAGCGTCGTAACGCTGACTCAATACCTTCATTTTCACCAACAATGACCTGGGCCATCTGACCTAACACTCCTTGAGTAATCACTAGATTTAAGCGTTCTATCAATGCATTCGTCGACGGCAGACAGCAATGGCAAACATGTGCCGGGATGACGTTTAATCCCGATTATTCACAACATTAAATACCTAGAAAAATGCCAGGACAAGTGCAGCCCAAGGCACTGAATCCTCTCACCAAATTGGTAAAACACTTTTTCTAGGTAACTGCCCTATACAATGTTCAAGGTTTTATGACATCAAAACAATTGTTCGAAGACGACGTTTCAAACAGCTTTGAATATTAATATATTTCAACCGATGCAACAAATTTGCATTGGTAAAGTAACCGACATAATTATGGGGGTAAATACTCAATGGGCAGGGAGTAGAAAATCGTTAGCTTACGCTTTACCGATTACTCCCCTAATCCCCATCAGACGTCTCTAAAAAACGCCATCTAGCAAATGACTACTTATTCTTTATTCTGCTTCGTCATCAGAGACTTCCTCATCAGAGGCTTCGTTGTCTGCTGGTAGTGCATTTTCCGCTGCGGCTTCTGCCTGTAAAGCAGCGGCTTGAGCTGCATAGTCTGCGGCTTGTTGAGTATTGTTTTGGACTTGATGGACCTCTGCCAACAAACTTAAGAGGCCAAATTCGGCTTCGAGATCGCCCATGTCCTGAGCAATCACCAGGGCTCTTTCAAGGTAGCCTTGGGCTTCGGGGTAGTTCTCTAATTGCACATTGGCAAAGCCTAATCCAGACAGGCTCAAACTCTCAAACAAAGGTTGGTTGCGTTCTTCTGAGAGGGTTAGTAAATCGTCAAACGATGCGATCGCATTCTCATACTGACCATCATCTAAATAGACCGAACTTAAACCTAAAAGTGATTGCAATTCGGCACCTACCGCATTTGACTCACGGCTGAGGTTTAAACGCTGTTGATAAAATTCAACGGAGGTCTCTAAATCTTCCTGGTCATAATGGGCCAGGGCTAACACATAGAGTGCCGTTAACTGTGCATCTACCAAGCCTTCGGCTTCGGCTAGTTCCAACGCTTCAGTTTGAGCCTCAATAGCCTGGTCCAGGTTTTGTAGTCGGTAGTGAGCCATGCCCACATTATTCAAAGCCAATGCTCGATTTGACGGACTCTCTAATTCGGTCGCAACAGTGAGGGCATCTTCAGACGCCGTGAGTGCTGTCTCGTAATCTTCCAGAGCCAATAGCGAAGAGCTGGCCACGTTGAGGGCAGTGAGTAGGGCTCGACCATTGCGCTGGGATTGCGCCAATGGAATCATAAGCTGGGCTGAATCTAAGGCCAGAGGATACTGTCCAAGGGCTCTGTAGCTGGTTGCCAAAATACTCAGAGAATTCAATTTACCCGAGTCAAAGCTAATACTGTCAGCTATCTTGAGAGACTCTTGAGAGTGGGTGATGGCATCGGGCAAATTCCCCTGAGATTGGCTAGCTAGTGCCAGTACATTGAGGGCTACTACGGTAGATTCAGGATCTTCTACATTTTCCAGGACAGTTAATGCCTGTTGACTGTAGTCAGCAGCAGCAGCATTATCTCCTTGATTTACGGTTACTAACCCCAGCATCGTAAGAGCAAATGACTCCTGGGCCAGATCTTCGTCATTACGGGCAGCGACTAAGGCTTGATCTAAAGTCGTTTTTGCTTCTGTCAAATTGCCAGTTTCGTAGAGGGTTAATCCTTCTAAAATTAGCTGATCGACTTCATCTAACGATTGGTCATTAGCAGGGTTTTCAAGATTTGGTGTCCCAGGGATTGCATCGGATGTATCTTCAGGTTCCTCTGTTTCAGAAGAGGTATCCTCAGCCTGAGCCACTAACCCAGGACTGGCCCAGGCTAGCTGCCCCGGAAACGTAGCGAGTAAAGCAGCGGTACCAAACGTTAACAAGCGAAGCAGCATAGTGTGAGCTAAATATGGCAAGAATTCATTCACCCTAGCAACAAATGTTGGGGTCGTCGTCATTAAGTAGGCCGATTTATTACCCGAGCCACTGTACTACGGTTTCTTTTAGTTGACCCAGATCTCTATAAAATTCTTGTTTAAAGAACTGGCCAAGGGCATCGAAGGGGGTAAAGGACTGCCCCGGCTGCCAGCGCATGTCTTGGGCAATTGGTGTGGTGTGGGTGCCTTTGAGGATCTGAACTGCGGTGAATTGGGGAAAGCGCTGGTAGAGGACATCGCTGAGGTCGTAGGTTTGGTCAATGGTGTCTTTACGGAATTTGATTAATAGATTGCGGCCGACGGTGTAGCGATCGCGAACTAAATCGAGGGTTTGGTCAGGGCTTGGCGTGAATTCAAGGTCAAAATCGGGGGCAAATTGGACAAACTGCTCTAGCAGCGGGATAGACTTGCGGGCAGGGTAATTATTAAAGGAAATCAGGATATTACCGGCTCGATCCACCCGGTGGAGGCTGGCGATTAGCAGATGAACTTTGCAGCCCATGCTGTGGCCGACGCCGTAGATAGGCAAGTAGCGATCGCCGATGTACTGACGCCGCAGGTAGATCAGGGCCTGCTCAAAGGTGGTAAGCACTTCGGTTGCGATCGCGCCATGGTCAAAGGTATTGATAAAGGGCGTCGCCACAATAATGTAGCCATGGTGGTAAAGGTTTTCTAATAGCCAGCCATAGGTGACACTGGGAGCGGCTGCCACAAACGCCCCCCCTAGAAAATGAATAATCCCTACTGGATTGGGCGGTACTAATAACCAATTACCCGCCACCTCTTTCCAGTCCATAAATCAGACGTCCTCTATATCCTGATTTATCGTAAATGAATTTAGCTGAACTTGTGATTCGGTCTTCTACCCTTGGCGTTCCTAGGGGCATGCATCTACTTTCGTAAGCGTCCCCTGAGTCTGAGCCGTTAGCTTAGCGCCCAGAGGTCTCGTTGGCTGAGCGGAGTCGAAGCCAACGAGACCTCTGGGATAGTTACCTACTTTCCGTAATATTTTTCTAAAATCCGTTGCTCAGCTTAGAGCTGCCATGTTAGGCTTAAAAACCGTTAAGGACGTATAGCTCAGTTGGTTAGAGCGCATCGTTGACATCGATGAGGTCCGCCGTTCGAGTCGGCGTACGTCCATTCCCTGAAACCCTTGATATAAGTTGAATCTGAGCGGCAAGGAAACTCTTCTGGAGCGGCCTAAGTTGCATCAGATTCGATAAATTTGCACCAAAAACGTAAGATATTGGTGCAAGATTGGTGCAAAAAATATGGCAGTCCGGTCTAAAGCAAAAGCAGGTACCGTGGTCATTCTGGAGCGCAATGGGCGTTTATCGTTGCGCTGGTCGTGGCAGGGAAAACGGTACCAATTCAGTTTGGGCCTAATTGACGAGTCCATTGGACGGGCCGCAGCGGAGATGAAAGCCCGGCAAATCGAGATGGATATGGCCACCGGGCACTTTGACCTCAGCCTGGTGAAATATAAGAACGATACAGGCAGGGCCTCCCGTGAGTTGACTGGTCAGTTATTGTTGTCGGAGTTTGCCAAGTCCAAATCTAAACTGGTGGCGGCTAAAACTCTGGAAAAATATCAGCACGTTGAAAAAAAGCTGGACAAATTTGCCAGCACCAAACTGGCCGCTGACTATACTGAGCGCACAACTATATTATTTCGGGATTATCTACTGACTCAGATTTCTCCCATTAGTGCAGCAGAATATTTCTCAGTGATCAATGCCGCCTGGGAGTGGGGCATTGCAGCAGGGCTGCTCAAGGAAAATCCATGGAAGACAATGATTTCGGCATTTAAGGTGCCACCCATTGAGTCGCCCCAACCATTTACCCTGGATGAAATTCGAGCCATTATCGGTACCATGG
>JAHQVZ010000044.1 GCA_019634055.1 Leptolyngbyaceae cyanobacterium MAG.088 | reverse complement strand
GTTGGTTGCGACCGGGCAGGAGAGCCTTTCTGTTGAACTGGGCGATAATGGCAATGGGGTGAGTTTTAGTCCCGATGGCCGATGGTTCGCGACGGCGAGTGAGGATGGGACCGCTGTGATTTGGGATGCTCGTACGGGGAAGAGACAAAGGACTTTTGAGCATGACGATAGCGTTAATGCCGTGAGCTTTAGCCCCGATGGGAAACGATTAGCCACGGCCAGCTATGACGCCAACGCGGTTGTTTGGGATGTTCGCAGTGGGGAGGAAATGGCTGTTTTTGAGCATGACGATAGCGTTAATGATGTGAGCTTTAGCCCGGACAGCAAGCGGTTGGCAACGGCCAGTGGCGATACCACTGCGCGGATATGGGAGATTGATACCGAACGTGAACAGTTGGTGCTGCCGCACGATGACTGGGTAAGCGGTGTAGGGTTTAGCCCGGATGGTAAAAATCTGGTGACGGTGGGTGATGACTATCTGGCCACGGTGTGGGATGCCTCTCGTGGACAGATTGTCGGTCAGCTGCCCCATGGCAATCGGGTGAATGGGGTGAGCTTTAGCCCGGATAGTCAGCAGGTGGCGACGGTGAGTTATGAAAGCCAAATGGCGTCGGTATGGGCAGTAACAGAAGCCTTGGCGCAGGCACGGACGGCCCATCGTGATGAAGTGAGTGGGGTGAGCTTTAGCCCCAATGGTCAGCAGGTGGCTTCTGCAAGTAACGATAAAACGGTGCGTCTATGGGATAGCAATACGGGGTTGGCCAGCTTTATGCTCAACCATGAAGGCACGATCGCTGAAATCGCCTATAGCCCCGATGGACGACAGCTCGCTACCGCCAGCCAAGATAAAACGGTGCGCCTGTGGGACACCCAAACGGGGAAAGAACAAAGGGTGCTTCGGCATGGTGGGGCGGTGAATGGGCTGAGCTATAGCCCTGACGGGCAACAGCTCGCCACTTCTAGCCAAGATAAAGCAGTGCGCTTGTGGGATACCCAGACGGGGAAAGAGCGCGTTGTTATGAGGTATGGGGTGGCCGCCACGGGGGTGAGTTTTCATCCTGATGGTCGGTTGCTGTTGAGTACTGGAGAGGACAAAGGGGACGATGCCATCGGAGAAAGTCAAGTCGTGAGGGTATGGGATGTGCAAACAGGGCAAGAGAGTGTTGCATTGAAGACTGACGGTAAAATTACATCAGCGCGGTTTAGCCTCGATGAAACACTGCCGTTGATTGCGATCGCTGAGGGCAATAGCAATATTACGCTGTGGAACTGGGAGAGTAAACGTCGCTTTGAGTTGTTTCATCCTATGGCCAATACGTTTAGTTTTAGTGCGGTTGGTGAGTATTTTGCCACCGCTGGTCGGCAAGGCGAGGTCAAGATATGGAATATTGCGGATCTAGACAAAAAACGGACTGCTTTTGATGATTCAGAGCTGGACCTAGTGGAGGGCTGGCAGACCTATATCTTGGAAGACTCTGAGGTGGTCGATTCATTTAACCATGAAGGGCCGGTAACCTCAGTTACCTTTAGCGGGGATAGTCAGTTTATAGCGACCGCGAGCACGGATAGAACTGCGCGGTTGTGGGAGATTGACGGTGAAGATGAAGACAACCCGATTGCCAGCGCTAAGCACGATCGCGCGGTGAATGCGGTGAGATTGAGTCCGTTGGGAGATCGCATGGCCACGGCGAGTGCAGACAGCACGATTTCGATTGGCTGGGTAGATTCTGGTGCGCTAGCCGAACAGGTGTGTCAGCGGCTAGGCAGTAATCTGAGTAAGGGAGACTGGAATCGCTATGTCAAGGATGGCGAACCTGAGTCAATTTGCCCTAACTTACCGATGTATCCCGACCTTGACTGAGGTTGCCTATCATCGCGATATTTCATTCCGGATTTTCCTCTGGGCCTGTCCTCTGGGTGTCCTTCGGACTTGTCCTCTGGGTCAGCCAAATACACGGCCTATTGAACAACTTCAGTGTGAAGCTTCTCTAGCACCTCTCGGGCGACTTCACTTTCCTGCTCAAGCTCGCAGGCTTCGCCCCAGCACAGGCGCTTGTGACGCAGCGCCACCTGCACTTTTTGAGCCCAGTCCCGAGGCAGATCAATCGCTTCTACATTGCTCTTCATAATGATATCCGTAATCGAGATAACCCCGACCAGTTGGCCATTGTCAACCACGGGGGCTCGGTGGATGTTGGCTTCTGCAAAGCGTTTGGCCACATTGAGTAGCCCTAGGGTCGAGTCGATCGCAATACAGTTGTGCTCCATAATCTCGCAAACCATTACGTGGAGCGGGTCTGCGGATTTGGCCATAACCTTATAAACAATGTCGCGCTCGGTGACGATACCATAGGCCCCCCCTTGTACCGCCTGCTCTACGATGAGCGATCGCACATGCTTTGCCTGCATGAGTGCGATCGCCTGTGTCACCTTCGCAGAGCTTCGAATCGTGCAGACGTCGGTCGTCATAATATCGGTAACGGTTAGCATCACAACCCTCCTAGTAGGTCTCCTTTTTTATATAGACAACCCAAGCGTTTGGCTTGCTCGTTTGGTTAGCCCCTTTGGCTTGATTATCATTGCCCACTTTTTTAGTCCCTTACTTATGGCGTAAGAGTTTGAGGAACCTGTGAGGTTGTCACGTTAATAACGCCTATGGGGTGGTCTATTCGTCTAGTCAGGAATGTAGTGACAGCTATTAGACTTCCTAATTAGTTAGGTCGCTTTCACCGTTGCCCTCTAAAATAAAAATAATAGGTGTTTTAAGCTCAGGTAAAATTCCTGTGTGCCATGTTTCGTCTGTTTTATAGATATTTTAGAACAGTTAAAACAACAATTGTTGTTGTGAGCAATCTGGCCACTTTAAAAGGGATGCATCGAGTCTACAGTTTGTAAATATTCAAACTGTAAATATTCAAACTGAACATGTTCAAACCGTAAATGTTCAAAGCAGCAGATTCTCAACATATCTGACCAAAGATAGCATTCACCATGAAACCAGCCCCCTTTGCCCCCACGTTTCAGTCCAGAGCAGCCTCTAGCATTACCATTGTGTCATTAGCCGTTTCCCTGCTTGTAGGCGCCACTGGCGTAAAGGCAGCCGCTCAAACAGCTTCCACTGCAAGCCTACCGGGTACTAAAGCCGATGAGTCTTCATTACCCCAACTCAATGGCAGCCCTACCTCAACAAACGCAATGCCCATCACCCCATTTCCTGAAGTCGCCCCCCCTGAAACCCCATTGCCCGCTGTGATCGAAACACCTCTTCCTGAGGTCATTGAAACACCCCTTCCCGAGGTCATTGAAACGACGGTTTCTCCTCTTCCAGGCTCAGGATTTATTTCTGTTGATCCTGTTGAGACCGTGAATACTGTCTTGTCTTTTCGTACCCGCGACTACAGTGTTCGGGTGACGGGATCACCTGGGAACTATTTCATGAGCCTGTTCAATCGGCGGACATCGCGTCAGGAATTTCGCGATATCCCTGCCCTTGATGTCCGTCCGGACATAGGCAACAACAATCCAAGACGGCAAATCTTCAAAGCTGAACAGGGCGATCTCACCTATACTGCCTTTGACAATGCAAACGGCGTAACAACGCTCCGAATTGCCCCATCTCAGTTGGATGACATTATGCCAATCATTATTTCTCCGAATGTGTTCATAATTGATTAAATCTAACATAAGTGAAACACTATTTGTGAGATATTTAACTTATGCCATGGGGCCTTTATTTGAGAGTATTTTTAGGGCAGTTTTTGTCTTTTAAAAATCATACAAAAACTGCTCTTGAAGTCGCTTGATATCGATTTCTTTAAGAAGCGCTTTAGCTTCCTTTTTCTTGTTGATGCACCCATAGGTTGATGCACCCATAGGTTGGACGGCATTTTATACTGAGCGTGAGCCTTTTTTGCTCGTGGTAAGGTATAGACCAGTTGAATGTGATGCTAATCAGACCCGTGCGAGCAGAGTCTTGCCGCTCAAACATCTTGATTTTTTTTCAGCAAGTATATATTCCCTCAATACTGATAAAGTCTTGGCGGAGGTCCTTAATCAGTATTGGGGGAGAGTACTGCGCAGTCATTACGTAACGGGAATATCTATACAAGGCTGCCTTTGGCTCTGTATGCTGGTACATCTGGCAACATTTATGGCTTTGGTTACGACAGTGTCTATTGCATAAGTCGCTGCTGGAACCGTCGCGTTATGTGGTGTCTTTCCTTTTATGTTTGTTAGAAAAAAAATCGACTACTACCCCATTACTATCATTCTGCTAGTGTTTGCGGTTGATGTCGGCGTTTTTCTGTTGAGTCCGTCTCTGGTTATACCTATTATTTGGGCGATCGCTAGCCTGGTTGTGAAAGGCATGATCTGCGCCTGGAATCATCACCACCAGCACTGTACGTTTTTCCACCGTGCACCATGGGCTAACCGGGCTATTGAGCTAATTATGGGGCTACAAACTGGCATCGTTGGTGAGGCTTGGGTCTTACACCATACCCTAGGGCACCATCTGAACTACCTAGACCAATCCAAAGATGAGTCTGCTTGGAAAGATAAGCATGGCCGCAAGATGTCGCACCTGGTGTATTCCTGTAAGGTTTCGCTGATGGCCTATCCTCTGGCGTTGCGTGTCGGCAAACGCCATCCGAACTCTCGACGTAAGCTGCTCCAAAATATTGCATTAACGGCCCTGGTGCTGGCCCTGATGCTGTGGATAAATTGGATAAATGCCTTAATCATTTTTGTGCTGCCCATGTTGGTGCTGTACTTTATGACAATTCATGTAACGTATAATCACCATGCTGGGCTAGATACTGACGATCCCTATCAGGCGACTTACAACATCACTAACCGCTGGTATAACTTTTTTACCTGCAATTTGGGGTACCATACGGCGCACCACATTCAATGTGGCCGTCATTGGAGTGAGTTGCCCCAATTTCATGAAGAGATTAAGGACAAAATTCCCCCCCATCTTTTTTTAGAAGCAAAACTCCCCTTTGTGCTGCTCTCTAAGTTAGAAGCTGCACTTGTACGACAGCGGCGAAAAGCCTTTTCGTCGCGATAACAGGAGCCACCGGCTCTATCCCGCAGCAAACTCATTGCCGTTTAGTTCTTGCACTGGTTCTTGCACTGGTTCTTGCATTGTGGGCATCTGAGGATAAGGCAACTGCTGTCGTACGCATGCCTCTTTAATCCGCAACACCAAGTCAGTTTTATACACGTACTCATTCCGAGCGTCCATCGGATACGACTTGAGCTGAAGCCGCGTAGCCCAGCGCTCTTCAACGGCAATCACCACTACGGGCAGCTTTAGCTGGGTATAGCGACTGCTGTAAGCTGCTTGGTACAAAATATCAACGGCTAGGCTGATGTCGGCCTCATGGGCAAAGTAAAAGGTGGTCACGACTTGGGCTTCAAGCTGGCCGCTGTTGGCATTAGAAATGGGTTCTGTCCACGTGCTGCTATGGGGAATGGTGACGGCATTGTCATCGGGGGTTTGCAATTGCAAGCCGCGCAGACCATAGTCTACGACTTCGCCATAGTGTTCGCCAATTTGGACGCGATCGCCCATCCGAAACGGTCCCTCAATCAAATTCACAATGCCTGCCACAATCGAACTCACATAGTCTTTAAAGGCAAAGCCAAGGCCGACTAAGAGCGTTACAGCCAGGCCTGAAAAATCCGACTGCGTAATCGCGACGAATAGCCGCATCAAATAAAGACCCGTCCCTAATAAAACCAGTCCTTTGAGAAAAGGAACAGATTGCTTGATGAGTAATCGGCGACGACGAGGAACCTTCTCCGACAGATTAGTGGCTACACCTTGGATCGTGAGCAAAAAGCCATAGGCAAGCAAGACTGCTAAAATACCCTGGAAAATGGGGGCTACATCTTCACGGGAGAGCGTTGTGATCTGGACCAGAAAATTTCTGAGAAATTCTTCAATCGTTTCCGGCGCTGTTTCTACGGTTGTTTCTATAGTCGTTTCTACGGCCATGACTATGGCCATCACTACTGGCATCAACACAGCTACCCCCATGCTTATCGCATCCCGATTAAAAAGTTGTTGTTTTTCAATTCACTGTAGAGCTTTGGATAGTATGCCGGATGGATACTAAGCCTACGACCGCGCTGGAGAATAATGCCCTCCCGACGCAATACTTGCAAGCGTGCGCGAATTTTACGCTCGGCTTCGCCCAAGCTTAGGGCCAGGTGCGATCGCGTCATATCTCCATGAATCAGCAGCGTATGCAGGACGTAGCGATCCATCACATCTAACCCTATTAGGCTCGGTAACGTCGGTTTTATGGTGACCAATGTGGTCAGTGGTTGTTTCTTGCTACCGCTCCCCTCGTCACCACTTTCCGCATCACCGCTCTCTTCGCTAGCGCTGTCGTCAGTACGTTTTTTGTCAATACCATTTTGGCTAGTGTTTGTTTCACGGCTTCCCGTCTCGCTACGGTTGGTTTCACCACTTGTGGACTCGTCGTCAACCTTTTCTCGACTACGCAAAGACGCCAACCACAGCCTAGCTGCCGTCGCACCGATCCCAGAAGAGGCATTACTCAGCGTATTCCAATAGCTATCACTCACCGCCTCTATTTGCACAGACTCGTCAGACTCTGGCATGGTTAGTGACGCCTCAACCACGGGACTCAGCCAAGCTTTGAGGTCTTCCCCAGAAAGCTCAGGTAAACAAAACGGTTGCTCTAGGTAAGCACTCACTTGGCACACCCGGTCTAAAAAAGCCCAAGCCCAGTAATTGCAGCCAAATACCCAAAATCGAGACGTGTCGCGAGTCGTCAGATTTTGTAAATACTCAATGCCCTCCCAACCTTGAATGCAGCGTAAAAAGAGCTGTTCTAAACGGGGTACAACCACAATCGTGGGGCCAGCGTCTTCCGCTTCTTCTTCAGGGGCATCGGCTTCCTGATTAGCAACCGCTTCATTTTGAAGGGTTAATGCCCGTCGAATGTGCTGATTCATTTCAAGCGGATCCGATGGCCGATGATACCCCCCTAGCAGGTAGAGTACTTTGGCTGATGGGTCGTCGTCGTCTGATGCTGTTTGTACGCTCGTTTTGATAATCCGAGCCACATCTTCTACAGGCCGACCCAGGACGACGAGGCTATTGTTTGCAATTTCAGGATCGGCTTGCCATACTCGTATGGCTTCGGCTAGGGCTTTTTTGAGGGCGTGCTGACAAGGTAGCGGTGGTGGGAGCTTGCCGACTTGGGCTCGCAGGTAATTAAGGATGGCGGGGGCAGGGGCCGTCAGATTTTCACCCGGGGAGGCGACAGGTGCTTTTTGAACGGCTTTTTGAACCGTTTTTGGGAGTCTGTTTTGCCAAAAGGATTGGATGCGATCGCCCACCGTAGAAGCCCTTCAAGAACTGTGTACAGTGTACGAGGCTGATGCCCATAAAATCCCCCAGCCATCCCTCGCAACGATGTCAGTAAACGTAAATATTTATTGCATTAGACCGTTGAATAGCCTGAACGACCAGATATTTCGCGGCTGCATGGCCATCATACTGTCCGGTTCTCAGTGGACAGCACCGTATGGTTGGTATAGATGTTTAGTCTAATTTCAGTACTGATTTTTTTGAACAACACGTATCACTGAGTGAGGAATGATACACCGCATTAGGGCACGCTTGAACGCTCGTCATACCCGAAAACTGATTCATAACCTTGTCCCTACAATCGCAGAACAGGTTGTCAATTACCCTGCCGTTGAAAACTATATTTTAAAGCGACGATATCAAGCCTTGATTGCGCGTTATGCAACCACCTTGCCAACGCTATCAGCGGCCGATTCACTCATCCTTAAAAATATTCAAACCGCTGGCATCCATGTCACCTCGTTAGAGGCACTGGCTATCCCTGGGATGGCTCAGTTCTGTGATGAGGGACACCAATTATTTCACACGCTTATTCAGCAGCCTCTGAAGAGAAAACGTCGGTTTCAAATGACCCCTGATTTCCCCCTATTGCTGAAGCATCGCTACATTTTTCAATGGGGTTTGTGCGACCGGCTACTCGCCATTGCCACCAACTACATACAGGCTCCGGTCGCCTATGACACCTGCCTATGCAACCTTTCGATTAACAACGGATTAGAAACAGCAACCAGGCGATGGCATTTAGATAATGAAGATAGAAAAGTTCTGAAGGTTTTGATCTATTTCAACGATGTTGATAGTGAGGGAGGCCCCTTTAACTATTTGCCGCTCGATGTCACGCAACAGGTTTTGAAAGTAACCAAAGATAGGTATAAATTCCTGCTCACGCCGGAGCTTGAAGCCCTGCTGCCGCCATCAACTCTAGAGCCTATGGTGGCCTGCACAGGTTCTGTCGGGACAGTCATTTTTGTCGATACCGCAAAGCTATATCACCGAGGTAAACCACCCACCGCAAAGCCGCGTAGGGCTATTACTTTTGGTTATTGTAGTCGCCGTCCCCGGCAACCTTTTCGATGTGGTAGAAACCTCCTCACCGAGACCCAACTTTCTCAACTCGAAATAGGCCTAAGCAATGAGCAAAAAGCCTGTGTCCGCTGGGAGAAAACCTTACCCAAATGGATTAGGAAGATTCCAAAGTATGCCTATGGATAAACTCTAAAAAACACTCCATTGAAATAGTATAGACACCCTCATTATATGCAACCTGCTAATACGGAGTCTCTTACCTCATGTCAGTATTGAAACGCTATAAATATCGAATTAAGCGCGCTAAACAAAGACTGCTTAGCGGCAATAAAAACATCGATAAAGGTCAAGAGAAAGGCAAAAAAAATAGATATGGCATCACTCGGCAGGATGTGATTTTTTTGCCAATTGGTGACTATGCAGAACTGGAAATTTATTGGAAGTTGACGAAGAAAGGCAACGGTCCGGCGGTTATTTTACATATTCTTAGGAAACAGGTTATTAGGTTTGACTGCTTTGGTGAACCTAATGGACACGGCCATATTTACCTGATTGCGCCTGACAAAAACTGTGAGCGTCGCTTGAATTTGCCTGAAAAAACCGTCGAGGCTCAAATTGACCGGGCCTTATTCGAACTTTCGGAAAATGCTAACTATTGGATTCCCCGCCATCGCAATCCAGCGGTCAGGAAAATTCGGCTGAATTCTCAAAAATTGAGCGATGCGATCGCCCAAGCTCGCTCAACAATGCTTGACTACCACCAAAGATCGCTCCAGGCCTTAGCTAGTCAGATCTCAGTTGTTTCGGCATCAGCTGTTCGCGAACATTCTTCTAAAAATTCCGTCTAAAAATAGTCTTCTCAGCAGTTCTCGTTAAGGGACACTTCACCTTATCTTCGAAAAATATTATGGGTCCACTCACAAAAGCGCTTGAAAATTGGACACTCCCCCACCGTCTTTGGCAAACCAAGAGTCCGCTGCCCCGACCAGTCTTAGAGAGTATGGCCGCGGTTCTCAATGGCGAACTCTATGTTTTTGGTGGATTCACGCTGAAATGGAAAGCTGTTATCGACACCTATAAATACAACCAACAAGCCGACCAATGGGTGGCGCTTAGCCCCATGCCCACCCCTGTCACCCACGTGAATTCAGCGATTGACCACGCCAAGATTTGGATCGCAGGCGGATTTGTTGGCAATCATCCTGGTGCCGTCACCGATGAGGTATGGTGCTACAACACCGTGGCTGATCAATGGACGGCCTGTACGCCCTTGCCCGAAAAGCGCGCAGGGGGTGGTCTGGCGATTCTCAATCAAGAGCTACATTACTTTGGGGGCTTTTCAGAAGATAGAAATACCACCCACGCTAACCATTGGGTTTTGCCCTTGGAAGGGGGCACTCAATGGGTTGAAACAACGCCCTTGCCGGTTCCACGGGGGCATGTTGCCGCTATTGTTGTTCAAGACAAAATATACGCCATGGGCGGACAAATTGGGCACGATATCGATCCGGTTGATTACGATAATAACTACTGTTTTGATCCGACTGATAACACCTGGTCCGAATTAAAAAGGATGCCTGAACCCAGATCCCACTTTGAGGCCGGAATCTGCGCAGTAGAAAACTACATTTTGGTAACAGGTGGGCGTAATAACCAATGTCCTGTTCTTATCACTCAAGATTTGTGGGACCATCGCAACGACAAGCTCATTGATGATTTTCCACTACAGCTTCGCCTGCGGTTAAAATCTTCCACGAGAACCACAGATGTTCTATCAAATATTCTTGTCTATGATATTGAACAAAATTCTTGGAGAGAAATCGCCTCTTTACCCACCCGGCTATATGGCCCCGTTGCGGCCATGGTGAATAAGTGCTTTATCGTTACAGGCGGGGGGCGAACCCGTCACCGTAATGTGCAAACTCGTACGCTGCTAAATGAATCCCTGATTGATTTAATTGG
>JAHQVZ010000043.1 GCA_019634055.1 Leptolyngbyaceae cyanobacterium MAG.088 | reverse complement strand
GTATAGGGATGGTGGGGATCATCTAATACCTGATCGGTGAGGCCTGATTCGACCACCTGGCCATTTTGCATCACCATCAGTCGATGGGCCAGCAATCGCACAACACCAATATCATGGGTGACCAGAATGACGCTGAGGTTTAGGGTACGCACCAGGGACCGCATCAGGTCTAACAGTCTGGCCTGCACTGAGACATCCAGACCGCCTGTGGGTTCGTCCATGAGCACAATGCGGGGGCGTGTGACCAGAATGCGGGCGAGCTGCAGTCGCTGTTGCATACCACCGGAAAATGTGGTGGGAAAGTTGTCGATGCGGTCAGTGGGAATTTCCACTTCCTTTAGCCATTCGAGGGCCTCGGTGCGAATATTGCCATAGTGGCGTTGACCCACATCCAACAGTCGTTCGCCAATGTTAGCGCCAGCAGTCACGGTCATGCGCAGCCCGTCGCGGGGATTTTGTCGCACAAAGCCCCATTCGGTTTTCATTAGCCTGCGACGACGGGGCTCGGGCAGGGTGCGCAGATCGATCAGATTGTTGTCTCGATCACAATAGGTTACGTCTTCTGCTTCAAAGGGCACATGACCGGCAATGCTATCTAACAGGGTGCTTTTGCCAGAGCCAGATTCGCCGATGATGCCCAGAACCTGGCCTGGATAGAGATTGAAGGAAATGCGATCGCAGGCCCGCAAATTTCCATAGTATTTGCTTAGATTACTCACCGTTAATAGCGGTTCCATTGGTTCTCTCCTTACTGACCCAGTTTTTTCGCACTACCTGAACGTTCTCGCTGACGCCGTTCACAGTAGTCCGTATCCGAACAAATCCACATGCGGCCTCCCTGGTCATCAATTACCACCTCATCCAAATAGCTATCAGTGGCCCCACAAAACTCACAGGCATGGTCCCAATTCTCCACTGAAAATGGATGGTCCTCAAAATCTAAACTTTTTACCCTGGTGTAGGGCGGAATGGCATAGATCCGCTTCTCTCGACCAGCCCCAAACAACTGCAGTGCCGGGTTCATATCCATTTTTGGATTATCAAATCGAGGAATGGGGCTAGGATTCATTAGATGACGGTCATTCACCATCACCGGATAGTCATAGGCCAGGGAAATCCGCCCATATTTAGTAATGTCCTCATAGAGTTTCACGTACATGGGGCCATATTCTTCTAATGCATGCATCTTGTTGGCCTCCGTACGAGAGGGCTCAATAAAATACAGCGGCTCAGGCATAGGCACCTGATAAACAAACACCTGACCTTCCTTTAAGGGAGTTTCAGGAATCCGATGGCGCGTCTGAATCAGCGTTGCCTCTTCTGTCTTTTCTGTCGTGGCCACACCACAGACCTTCCTGAAAAAACGCCGAATGTTAACAGCGTTGGTGGTGTCATCAGCTCCCTGGTCAATCACCTTAAGAGTATCCTCTTTGCCAATAACAGAGGCCGTCACCTGAATGCCGCCAGTCCCCCAACCATAGGACATGGGCATTTCCCGCGAGCTAAACGGGATCTGATGCCCCGGAATCGCCACCGCTTTCAAAATCGCCCGGCGAATAGAACGCTTCGTTTGCTCATCCAAATAGGCAAAGTTAAATCCCGGTTCAGGATTAACAGGAGGAACCGAGAGGAGCTCTGAACCAGACTCAGTGACCGGAGGAGGAGAAGAAGAAGAAGATATCATGATTGATAATTTAGTAGGGTAGGCATTGCCCACCATTCAACATTTACACCAACGCCCGTAGGTTGGGTTGAGGCCCCGAAACCCAACAATCCAAAACCCAACAATCCGAAACCTTTAATCATGCTGTTGTCACCTCCTGAGAGTTAGACACGCCATGCTCAGCATTAGCCGATGCCGAGTTAGCCAAATCCTGATTACGCTCATAATCGCTACGCAGCTTACGAATCAAATTCAACTCAGCCTGAAAGTCAATATAGTGGGGCAACTTCAGATGCTGTACAAAGCCCTGGGCCTCAATATTGTCAGAATGATAGAGAACAAACTCCTCATCCTGGGCCGGACCATCAATGGATTCCCCCAAATCCTTAGCCTGTAGCGCCCGATCCACCAGAGCCATGGCCATGGCCTTGCGTTCGTTATAGCCAAAGGTGAGACCGTAACCCTGGGTAAACTGGGGGGGAATCTCTTTACTGCCCTTAAACTGGTTGACCATTTGCACTTCGGTCACCGTAATGTCGGCAATGGCAATTTCAAACCCCAGCTCTTCAGGACAAATCACCACCTCCACCTCACCCATGCGAATCTCTCCGGCAAAGGGATGATTTTTACCATAGCCGCGCTGGGTGGAGTAGGCCATGGATAATAAAAACCCCTCATCGCCACGGGCTAAATTCTGTAACCGGGCATCGCGCTGGGTGGGGGTGGTCAACGACTGTCGCGTGATATCAAAGGGCGCTGCCTGTTGGGTACTATCTTCTATCGCATGATTGTTATTGTTTTCCCCATCGGAGGGCGGTATCACCAAACCTTCCTGGGCCAGGGTATGGGCAACCCGAGGGGTGGATTCTTTGATATCAAACTTGTCGCTTCCAGGGGCAACAAAGTCATTGTCCTCAGCCGCCAGCTTAAAGTCTAATAGTCGGTGAATATAGTCAAAGGTGGGTCCCAGTTTCTGACCCCCAGGGGCCTCCTTAAAAATGGCAGAAATACGGCGCTGAATGGTCATAACGCTAGTATCTAAAGGCTTGCTGTAATACAGTCTGGGCAGTGTAGTCCGATAGGCCCGCAGCAAAAAAGCAGCTTCTACTAAATCGCCCCAGGCTTGTTTAATGGCCAATGCGGCCAAATCTGGATCGTATAAACTGCCTTCAGCCATAACGCGGTTTACGGCCAGCTGCATCTGTTGCTTGATTTGCTCCAAAGACAGTTCCGGCACCGCCTGATCGCCCCGCCGTTTTGCCTTAAGTAAGGCTTCGGCATTGCGAATGGCCTGTTCTCCACCTTTGACTGCAACGTAGGGCATAATTCTCTCCTAATGGTTCCTGAAAGGTTAGTTAAGCTCAACGCGATAGCTGTATCCGTGTTGGGTGAAGCCTAGCGATTCGTAAAAGGCGTGGGCGGCTTTTCTACGCAGGTTAGTGGAAATAGTCAGCTTATAGCATCCGGCAGATCGGCATTGGGCCACGGCCACCTCCATCATTTTTCGACCAATGCCCTGACCTTGTAATTCAGGCACCACACCCACAGCCTCAACAATGCCAGACGGACTCCCATGGTGAACCAGATTATCCATAATCAATAGGGCAAATGTGCCCACAATTCTCTCTTCTAAACAGGCCACCCACAGCCCATAGCTAGGGTATTTCGACAATTGTGCAAACCATTTTTCTATGTCAGCTAATGTCAAGGTAGCCCCATGTTCCAGGCCTGAATGATTATATATTTCCAAGACCTGAGGCAGGTCTTCAAGACAGCCCATGCGAATTGTTAGGGTCATGGATCTGCTTTCGATGCTGTGACTACCCTGGCAGTGCGAGGCAGACCCAGCATTTTGTTGGCAGCAAAACACCAGCAGTCCAATCCGAGGGGATAGTCTTCTGTCATGGCCTGCCACTGTTGCCAGAATGCTGCACTCACGGGCAGGTCTACCTCAAGTTTGGTTAAGATGCCGGGGCCTTGCAGCGTAGACCTGTCTCCACCATGTAACCCAGGCAGCTGTATTAACAATGATGTGGATGCCTCTGGATATTCAGCCGTTCCCCAGGAGAACTCACTGAGGGCTGGTGCGGTATCAATCTGCCAAATCACGGCAAAATCAGACGCCTGGGGATTGTTGGTAAATCGGCAGCCCGTATGGAATATCAGCCATGATTGCACCTCTTCTGGCAAACCCGGCTGTAGCCACACTGTTGTTTCTAAATCGAAAAGTGTTAGACAGGCAGCGGCACAAGCAACGCCTAACCCCGTCGGAGCCTGTAAAGACGCAGTCGTTTGGGCAATACCCGGTCTGGCCAGACTATCTAAAAGGGCACGAAAGGTGATTTGAGCATCGTGGACGGTATCGGCAAATCCTGGTAGTTGGGTCATCATGGTTAACTCTCTCCCCGCAGCATTGTAAAGAAGTTGACACGGGTGGACTCTACTTCAGCGGCGTCAGCCACTCGTCTTTCCTGAGCGGCTGTGTGCAGCGGGGCAATCACCTGGGCCTGGACCTGGTCATGCCAATCGGGATGCTGCAGTAGGCCATCACAGAGGGCCGCCAACTCTGCATGGCGCTTTGAACGACCGGCCACATAGCCGAAACCCGTCCGCTCTTCTAGCTGAACCACACAGCGAGTCAGGGTCATTTCACCCAAGTTAAACGGCTGCCCCGTGCCCTCGGCTCGACCTCTCACCATGGTCAAACCAGTTTCTGGCGATCGCAAAAAACTGTACTCGGGCACGCTTGTCAGCGTTGAAAAGCATTGCTCCAAGAGTGGCAATGGGGCCTTGGCCAGGGTGGACATCCAGACGGCCCTTGCTGGTTGTTGCATTGTTTTTACCATGACTTAACCAAAGCTTAACCAGTTGTTAAATTTGTGTAGACGTCTAGACAAATTATTGCTCTTTTGTGGCTACGATGCAACTGATTTAAGGTAGCAAATTGGTATTTGAAGGGAACCTCTAACGCAAATACGGTTATTACCCAAGACATTACCGAAGCGGAGCGAAGATATATCCAGATGGGGGGGTAAACAATTTGCTGTGTTATCTACTACTTTTTATTGCTTGGGATATAGGCTTGCAAAACTCTCTTTGAAATGTAGACTTTCAAAATTTAAGCGAGCCAATTTTGTTCAGGTATCGTACCTCTAGCAAAAACTTGTTAGGAAGATATTAATCGATAAAGAAAATATCTTTCTTACTCAGCCTGCTGACTGCTTCATCTGCTATGCCTTCAGTTCAGACAAAAGAGATAAATTCTCTTCAGGCAAAAGAAGTTACATTGGCAATACGCCAGGACTTGTACTATCACAAACCCGTCATAGAGCCCTTATTTAACCTGTAAAACAGTTTCAATTCACCAACAATACTTTCACCCTCAATAGGGCAATCCATTTGGCGTAAAGTAGATGGCCGTCTCTCCATTATGAGACTCTTAAAGATGATTGTTCATAATCCCTCGCAGCAGACAGTTTAAGAATCTTGGTTATAATGTGACCGTTGTTTACAGGTACTGAACAGAGCCATTACGACATATCCGATGCCGCCCCTAAGTTTCACACGAGGTTAGACACAGCAATGAAACGAAGTCGATTACTCAGGCTATTAGGTCTTGAAGCTGGGGTACTGTGTGGCTTATCATTTTTGGGCAGTTCCCATGCGAGCAACCTGGCAATCACAGGAAATCTGTTCAAAAAGCAGTTGTTGAGTTCAATTACAGGAAACCTGTCTGAGAAACTATTTTTGACCCATCAAGGACAGTCAAGGTCCTATCGTATCTATGGGCCTGAACTGTTGCCAGAAACGCCATGTGCAGCCGTGTTGTTATTACATGGGAATGGTGGCAGTGCCGACCAACTAATCGGAGTGACCGGTCAGCAGGCCCCTCATCAGCTTTGGATGCCAATTGCTGACCGGGAACATTTGATCCTGATTATTCCTGACGGTCTTGTTGGCCCTAATGGAAAACCCGGCTGGAATGACGCTCGAAATATTGCCTCAAACCCAGACTCAGATGATGTGGCTTTTTTGAACAACCTTGTCGAAACTGTTGCTGAGTCATATCCTATCGACTTTCAGCGGGTGTATGCTACTGGCATGTCCAACGGTGGACATATGGCATTGCGACTTGCTGCAGAAGTACCGGAAAAATTTGCAGCCGTAGCGGCGGTGGCAGCGGCCAACCCTGACCCAATTTTTGTAGACCAACCGCAATATTCCATTTCAGTCTTGTTGATGAATGGAACAGACGATCAAATTCTTCCTTACGAAGGTGGCGAAATGAGTCGAGATCGCGGGAAAGTTCAATCAACCGACGATTCAATTCAGTACTGGGTCACGCACAATAATTGTGAGAAAATACCTCGTTTTAGTCGGTATACCAATCAGTCAAGAACAGATGGTTGTACTGCCTCACGCACGACATATAGCAATCTCACCACAAATGTCGAAGTTTCCCTTGTGCGAATTCGTGGCGGTGGACATACCGAGCCAAGTATCAGTCAACCTTATTCTCGCCTGTTTCTAGCCATTGTAGGTGCACAAAATCAGGATATCGAGATGGCTGATGAAGTCTGGAAGTTTTTTCAGGATAAATCAACATCCCTATAAGCCATTCAATAAGCAAATATTTCAGATAGAACAGATTTACGTGATCATCCCCGACAAACAAAAGGCTATTTCCTGGAGCACCTGACACACATGTCAGTGTTTTCACTTAGTGTTCGTAGATATTTATTAGAAATTTAAAGTTATCGAACTGTTATTCCGATAAAGCACGAATTCTGATTATAATTTAACCCCTTACCATAGATACGATCTGGGAAATCCGTAGGTAGGGTTATATCAATCTGCTATGAAATGTGAACTCCAATTAGCTTCAGCCTCAGATTTTGATGCAATATTTGCTGCCTTAGAAAAAGCACTAAGGCTTCGGAAGGATATTGAATTTTATAGCAAGATTATTCATACCCTACCTTTGCTCATCTGGCTGAAGGATTCTAATGGGGGATATTTAGCTTGCAATCATCGGTTCCAAGATGTTGTTGGTGCCTCTGAACGAGAAATACTTGGTAAGACCGATTACGATCTTATGGATACCAGGTTGGCAGATTCATTTTGCAGGTGCGACAAGGACGCAATTCTAAAAGATGCTCCATGTACAAATCAAGAGTGGATAACCTTTGCCAGCGATGGGCATCGTGAACTCCTAGAGATCACTAGACTTCCAATGTACGATGACAATGGTGACCTGCTTGGTTTACTAGGCGTTGGGCACACGATTACTGACCGTAGAGAATCAGAGGAAAAACGTCAGAAAACCGAAGAACAGATCTTTCTTGCCGTACATGGAGACGATGACGGACGTTGGGACTGGAATCTAGAAACAAATGAAGTCTATTACTCACCTCGCTGGAAAAGTATGCTGGGGTATGAGAATAATGAACTGATCGGTGATTTAAATACATGGAAAAATCTAGTTCATCCAGATGATAAAGATAGGGTCTTGAACATGGTTCAAGACTTTTTGCTTGGCAAAGCTGATTCATTTGATGTGGAAATGCGTATGCAACATAAAGCAGGGCATGATGTATTTGTGCTATCTCGCGCATTTCTAATTCATCGAGATTCTGACGGAAAAGCCGTTCGCCTTATCGGCACCCATGTTGATATAACAGACCGAAAAAAAGCAAAAGCATTTGATGACAAGAATGCTGAAATTTTAGAGATGATCGCAACTGGGAGACCCGCATCAGAAATCTATTCAGAAATTGCATTAATGTATGAAGGACGCCATCCTGGGCTTCGATGCTCAATGCTTGAATTGCAAGATGGTCATCTTATGCATGGAGGCGCTCCAAGCCTGCCTAAAGAATATTGTGATGCGGTTCACGGTTTAAAAAATGGCCCTAATGTCGGCTCATGTGGCACATCAACCTATACCGGCAAGCGTGTCCTTGTTGAAAATATTGAAACCGATCCTAAATGGACCAAGATCAAACATGTGGCTCTTCCCCATGGCATGCGATGTTGTTGGTCTGAACCGATTAAAGCTTCCTCAGGCAACGTATTGGGTGCATTTGGAATGTACTATAATCACCCCGCGCTACCCAATGAAGAGGAATCCAACGATCTTAAGTCTGCAGCAAGGTTGGCTGGGATTGTAATGGAGCGAGACCAGGCCCAAAAGCGTATACGAGAATTAGCATATATCGATGACTTAACAGGGATTGCCAACCGTGCCAGCTTTTATCAGAACCTTGAAATATCGATCAAACGGGCTGACTGCAACAAATCTCGTTTAGGGCTTCTATACATTGATTTGGATGACTTTAAAGGTGTAAATGATACGTTAGGCCATGATGCTGGTGATTTGCTGCTTCAAGAAATTGCTAAGCGTCTACAGAATGTTGCTCGTGAAACTGATTTTGTTGCCCGCCTCAGTGGTGATGAATTCTGTATTCTTGTCAATGATGTAGACGATAACTATGCTGCGGCGTCTGTGGCTCAACGTTGTCTTGAGATAATATCAAAACCAGTCGAGCTATTAACTCGAAAATTCACACCAGCATGTAGTATTGGAGTCGCACATTACCCTGATGATAGTCCAGACTTGTCTACATTAATAAAAGCAGCAGATACGTCATTGTATGATGCAAAAGAGCGCGGCAAAAATCAGTATGCGTTCTATAAACCTGAACTGACTTACAAGGCAGAATATCGGTTCCGTGTAGAACAGAGCTTAAGGGAGGCTGTCGAAAACCATCAGTTATCGCTGGTTTATCAGCCTCAGGTTCAACTTCTTACGGGTGAAATTATTGGTGTTGAGGCCTTGTCTCGTTGGTATCATCCACGATTAGGGTATGTTTCACCTACTGAATTTATAGCTACAGCCGAGAAAATAGGGATGATCAAGCCTTTGACTGAATGGGTGTTGAAAACGGCCTGCGATCAAGCTGTTCGCTGGAAAAATGAGGGTTTACCTGCGATGCGTATGGCGGTCAATATTTCTCCCATTCATTTTCTTGACAAAGACTTTGTGGCATTGATTAAACGGGTTATTGATGAGACAGGAATGGTGCCATCAGAATTGGAGTTAGAAGTGACTGAAAGTGTTGTGCAAACCGATCAACAAAACCTCTCAACGTTTCGAGAGTTGAAAGATCTCGGTGTACTATTGGCAATCGATGATTTTGGCACAGGATATTCATCGTTTGCCTCCCTCAAACACCTGACGATTGACTGTCTGAAAATCGATAAATATTTCATTAACGATATGCTCGTTGACTATAAATCAAAGAGTTTGATTGGCTCTATGATAGAAATGTGCCGTAATCTAGAGCATGAAGTCATTGCTGAAGGGGTTGAAACAGCAGAACAATGTCATACACTGCAAAGTTTTGGTTGTGAGACAGCGCAGGGATATTTGTTTAGCCGACCTGTCAACTCTGATGAGATATCCAAACTGTTGCATAGCCATAGTATTTAAATACCCATCGCTATACCTCATAACCCCATAGCGTAAAGTACGCCTCGTATCCCCCGCCCCTGCATTGGCAATGCCGTTGGCTCACGTCGTTCATGGATTGAGCCATCAATCAGCCTAGCTATAGATCGCGATCGCAAACAAAATCTGGATTAGCCTGGCAGTAAACGCCCCCACTCACCAGGTTTGTGGTGACATCATGGTGAAATGTCTGTTATGGATTGATCGGCAGCAGCCTTTAACTCTAGATAGCGTTGCAGATATTCTGACAAAACACCATGCAAGAGAAGATTATGGGCAGCGGCAAAGGGACTATTGGGAGCCAGGGGATAACGGTTGCTGATGACGTGATTCCACTCGTGGTCGCCTGTTAGCTTGCTAAAGTACAGTCCAAAACTCTCATCAAACTGTAACGACACCACTGCCCGGTGAAACTCGTCACTGGTGACGCACAGAGAGTAACAAATTTTGAACAACTCCAGGGCCGATTCCATATCCAACACCTGTAACCAGCCCCGTTGGCTTACATCAATATTGAGCTCAATTGGACGGATGCTGCGGTAGGTCAGCCCCCGTTGCTGCACATCCGCTAACCAGTTTGGATGCTGCTGTTGCGCCGCATGGTAGTCCAGCACAAAGTTATACAAAATCAAGTCGTGCTCCAAAAAGGCATTGTCTGCCAACGCCTCAACGGTAGGCGGATATAGGTCCGAACGAGGTATATTAGGGTCAGGGCCATTGTCCACCAGGAAGTTAACAATGTTAGAGCCAATCCATAGGTGGCGCACGATTAGATAACAGGCTTCTGGGGTGGTAAAGGTATTGAGAAACCAGACCGCCATGCGGTGCATCAGCCAGTAGGACCGAAACTGAAACGGCAACAGGCGCTTTACGGTCATAATCAGGCCTAGCCCAATGTTGGCAAACACCTTAATGGGCAACAACAGATAGCTGCGTGACCAGCTTTGCAGGTCTTTGACCATGTAAGCCTTGGCTTGAGGATCGACGGGAATGGCACTATCGAAATAGATGGCGTCCCACACATTAGGATCCCGAGGATTTCGGGGGGTGCTGGTCCAGGTCATTAGCCGATTTCCTCCAGTTGCAAGCGGTACAAACGAGCAGTCACCTTTGCAGTCTTCACCAGGCGTTCAGCAATCTCCGGAGTCATCCAGTCAGCTTCAATAAAGGTGTTCAGCTTCTGGATATGGGCTTCGTCATTATCGGCGTGGTAACCGAGAAAAGATACCTGTTGTTTGGTCAGCCCCAGGATTTGCCGAATCATATCGGCCCACTGCCCAGCCAGGCGATTACCCAACCCTTCGATAATGAACATACTGCCCAGTAAGTCCATGGGATTCTCATGGGAAGCCCGATGAAAAATATAGGCCGATAGTGCTTCAGAACCAATATTCTGTTGGGCATTGGCAATTTCGTTCAGGTCGCCGCCGATGGCGACATAATCTCGTTCTAACATTTGAAAATCGCGATGTTCGTCGCGGGCATGGTGAATCATTAGCGATCGCAACGAGAAATCGGTAGCATTAGACGCCGCTCGGGTAATCCACCGGGCACCTTCCACTACCTGGGGGCGTAAATTACGCAGTAGGGCTTTGTAGTCTTCTAGGGTAAATTCACCCCGATGGAGGCGCTGCACAATGGGTACAGACCGCAGCTGACGATCAAACTCTAGCCACACCAACATCAGTTGACGCAGCAGGTCGACAGACCCTGTGGAGTCTGCTGCAGTGGATACTAATGGTTGTATTGGTGTAGGTTCCGGAGGCACAACGGGGTCAGCTTTTGGAGAACTGGGTACGATTTTGCCATAGTTCTCAACTACCGTTAGTAGCATGTAAGCCGTGGTAAATCGACCGCTTTCAGGCACAAAGCAGAAAATCTTTTGGCCTGGCTGCAGTTTGCCGGAGTGAAAGAGTTCTTCCAACATGAGATAAATGGACGCACAGCCGGTATTGCCGCGAGTATAGAGGTTGGTAAACCAGCGTTCTTCTGGAATCATGCAGCCTGCCTGGGTCAACAGGTCAATAATCTGACTGCGGAAGAAATGGGAGGAATAGTGGCACAACAACCAGTCAATCTCGTTCGGGTTCACCCGTCCGGCTTCAATCAGACGTAACCAACCTTCTACTCCTAACTGCACCACCGTATCCAGCAGACGAATGTTTTGTCTCAGGTCAATGGCTCCATCCTGGGCTGCTTTGGTTTGGGATGGATAATCCATCCAACTGTTGAGCCGTTCTGGACTATCCACTCCAGCATACATACACACCGGATAGGCATTGGCGTGGGACAATAGCTCAATCCATTCCACTTTAAGACTGATACCGTTGGCTGCTGGACGATCGCTGACTAGCACAGCACCGGCACCATCCGATAACATCCAGCGCAAAAACTCGGTGTCAAAGGGTAGTTTTTCCCCAGCTTGTACCGAAGTTTCTGCCTCAAACCGGGTGGACTTAAACAGACGAGAGGCTAATTCTGAGGCTACGGCAATGGCCTGTCGCTTTTTGCCCAACTGTACCTGCGATGTCGCATACTTTAAGGCGGCCACCCCCGCACAACACACACCCTGATGGGTCGTGGCTTCCAAGGGAGCTAGTTCGGGTAACTCGCCATGCACCATACTGCCGAATCCTGGCACCAATAAGTCAGGCCATGTGGTACCGCAGGCTAACAGGTCAATGTCACGGGGGGGAATGCCTGTTTTTTGCAAAATGTCGCGGATTGCGATCGCAGCCATTTGGCTATTGCTATGGGTGGTTTGCTGTTGTTGGTTTAGGGCGTAGTATCGCTGCTGAATACCATTGCTCTTAAGAATCCGATTTTTAACCCGTGAAGCTTGACCATTGACTGCGCCTAAATAAGCTTCCATCTTGTCATTACCGATGGGACCACCGGGTAGACACTTACCTATCTGAGTAATATAGGCTCCTGGCAGGTAAGCAGGGGGCGTCTGAACTGTCTGAGACTGCATATGGGACCTCCGGAATTAGATGTAGAAGCAGACCATGGGGCATATTTTCGCTCCAATTGAGACCATTCTGGCGGTTGAAACGATGCAATCACAATGACAACAATGTAGGCTTAGCAAGCATTTGTCAGCGACAGGAACGTCTCAGCAGTCCTCAGGAAGGGGCGAAGTTCTCCGAAGTAAGTGGAAGTTTTCATTTTTAAGCAGATTTGTAATCTATCCGAAAAGCCTGATTTATCTGAAAACCTGAAACAGTCTTTGTCAAGGGTCACAAATAAGCTCTAAAAGTCACAAATAATAGTTGAAGCCATAAATGAGCACTGAATACCACCAATGAAATCTGTTAGCAACTTTCTATTACGTTCAAAAAAGGAAAGCTCTTTCGTTGTAACAGCAGGTTTGTTAGCTCTTTTGAGCATTTTTCTTCTCAGTTTTTTAGGTCCCGTAGAACTGGCCTGTGAAAAAACAGCAGCAGGAAGGAACGACTGCCGACTAACCAGGCATGTGTTTTTTGGCCTTGTTAATGCTCAAGAGGTTGAAATTAATGCCTTGAAAACAGCAAGACTAGAACAAAAAGTTAAAGAGACTATTGAATGGAATAAAAATGGCTCTAGAAATGTCGAGAGAAGAACTCTTTATGGAGTACTGTTAGTAGGTGATGAACAGGTTATATTTAATGGCTATATTTATAATCTGAGACCCCAGCAGAAAATAGTACAAGAAATTGATACCTTCCTTGAAGACAGCAGTCAATCTACTTTAGTTCTACGTGAGAGAAATTACTTCTTAGATATAGTTACGTTGGGATTACTGGGCATAGTGGTAATACTTTTAGTAAACGTAGCCAGGGCTCCAATTCATTAACGCATACCTAAAGTCTTTTGATCATAAATACACTGTTAGGGTCTGCAACATAATCACCGAACGGTCCTCGATATTCAAAGCCATGGCGTGTATAAAGAGCACGAGCTGGAGCAAATTCAGCCATCGAGCCTGTTTCTAAGTTGAGAGATGTATAGTTACGTTGTTTTGCTGTTTGAATGATGTGCTTAAGCATGGCTGACGCAATACCTTTACCCCGATGAACCTTGTCAGTACGCATAGACTTAATTTCACCGCTGATGGTATCCAGTTCTTTCAATGCCCCACATCCCACTAATACATTACCTTCCCAAACTGACCAAAATGTAATTTCTGGTACCCTTAGTGAATCTAGATCCAGAGCATGAACGCTTTCGGGTGGAGTGATTTCGTACATCTCATCGAGATGTGCCTGAAGAAAGGCAGCAATGGCTTGCCCCGTTAGATCATCGTCGCGAATCTGTAATTGGCTCATCGTTTTTAGTTGGCTAGAGATACTGTCTCTATTTTGAAACAGATGCAGGGTAGTGTCTGTCGTATGCGATCGCAAAGTTCACAAATGTAGCACGATATTCCTAAATAGGATAGAAGTTGGACCTAAAATTAGCATATTAACCTAACCGGTCACTCAAGCTGAGATCGCACCCACTCGCACTCACTCAATCTAAAGCCAGATGAGTATCATGGTGTCTATTGAATAATTAGAAGGGGGTGGGATTGGAGCAACCGAGCGTATTTACCAAGCTAGTGCGAGGTGCAGGAGTTGCCTTAACACTTAAAATTATCAGTCAAGGGGTACTGTATTGCTCTGAAATATTATTGGCCCGCTGGATGGGAACCTCTGCCTATGGAATTTATAACTATGGTATATCGCTTGGCCTTTTGCTTGGATTTATCGCAGGATTTGGTTTGCCGACAGTAGTCCTCCGATTTGTCTCAGCTTACAAAATTCAAGAAGACTGGAGCCACTTAAAGGGAATACTTCAAGGAGCCTGGCAGCAGACATTATTAATCGGCATTATCGTCTCTTTCGTCAGTACTGGAATTCTACTTTGGATAAACTCTAACCATGATTTAGGGGCCTATTTCATACCACTTATCGTTGGTGTCTGGACCACTCCATCTGTTTCACTAAAGAACTTGCAAAAAGAGAGCATACGAGCATTTCAGAAAATCATATTATCTTACGGACCATCACTGGTACTACAACCCATATTGCTAGTGGTTCTGGCCTCTATTTGGCAAGGGTGGCAAGCGCTGACCAGTACTACTGCACTTTTTTTATCATTACTTGCTATGTTATTAAGCCTGGCACTGCAGTGGTTAGTGTTCCAGCAAAATTTAGACAGTAACATTCGTAATGCTAAACCGACCTATGAGAATACTCGATGGTGGCAAACGGCTTTGCCTCTGATGCTTTTTAGTGGGGCATTTATGGTACTTAGTCAAACAGATACGCTAATGATTGGTGTCTTGTTGAATGCTCAAAAGGTAGGCATATATAACGCGGCCCTCAAAACATCAGCATGGGTGAACTTTATTTTATTGGCTGTCAATGCAATTTCAGCACCATTAATTGCGTCTCTCTATGCTGAGGGTAATCGTCAAAGTCTACAACAATTAATTTCTACAATTTCCCGCTGGATGTTTTATCCAGCCTTAATTACAGGGATCGGGCTAATCAGTTTTTCAGGTCCTATTCTGCAACTGTTTGGACCTGAATTTATTACTGCAAAGTGGATACTAATTATTTTTGTTCTGGGCGAGTTAGTCAATGTCGGTGTTGGCCCCGTGGGGTATTTAATGACGATGACGGGCCATCAAAACCAGTCAGCGATGGTGATGGGTGTCAGTGCTTTAATGAATGTTATTTTGAATTTCATTGGCATTTATTTTTGGGGTATTTTGGGTGCCGCCATAGCGACTGCCCTGACCATGGTTATGTGGAATATTTGGCTCTATGTATTAGTGGTTCAACAATTAGGTGTTCGCCCTTCAATTCTGGATGCATTCCGCACAGAAAGTTAAGATGATTTTTAATCGGCATACTTTGCTGTCATTATACGCATTGGGCCTAAAATAACTGCAGATAATACATAGGCGGAAAGTGTATTTTTCCCCTTTTACTCATGTCAGTAGCAGCATAAGCCAGATAAAACTATGACTTTAAGGCGTGTTGCTAACTAGCAAACACACTTTATAAAATTAATCTCTCAAGCGCCTTAAAGTAGCTATTTTCCAGGCCAGCAACCGGTTAGATTATAAATAATCTAACCAATCTTCTGGGATGATATTGCCAGGAACGTCATCTAGGCGTTGACGCCGGTTTGGTTTTTGCCTATCGATGGTGTTAACGCTACCGCTAAACTGAATTCCATCATTTCCTCCATCCTGCACTCGATAAACCCGAGTTTCTCGCAGGCCACCTTGTTCACGTCTACCCTCAGGCAACGCAAAGTAGGTATTGATAGCCTGCTGCACAGATTCTGGATTATTAGGGGTGTAAAACTGTTTAGGAACCTCCGTAGGTTCTAGCAAATAATAGGTGGTTTTATACTCATTACCAGAAACATCAACAACGACAACCCCATTACGGTTGGTGTTAACGTCCTCAATTTTGAGATTATTCAAACTGGCCTGAAATGGACTGGTGGGGGTTTGGGTTACCAAAAATAAATCCAGCGCATCAATTAACTCATTAATCAGAGCATCCAATGGACTCGTGGACCGTATGTCAATTCCATGCTCTGTTTCTAGGGTCTGCATCAACTCCCGAAAACTACGAGCATTTTGAGTCGTACTTGAAGGAGATAGTAAAGTACTTAGAAGACCACCAAAGCTAGATGAAGAAATAGAGGTGCCAGTAAACTCAAACAGATTACCACTCGGACTACTGTGGTCTGTAATCCAACTAGAGTGAATATCACCCGCAATTAAAACGACGTTACCCTGTTGACGATAAAACTCTAGAAGTTGCTCACGCTTTTTAGGAAAGCCATCCCATTGGTCAACACTGATAAGGTAGCGCTTGGCTAATGATGTACGTTTAAGCAAATTGGCCAGTTGACTTAAATTTGGAAACTGAGAAGGAACATTCTCAAGATTTTCGGGAGTGAAGTCAAGCACCATGGCCGTGTTAGAAACTGAACTACCAACTACTTTCCAGGTAGCATTGGTGCGCATAAGGGACTGTTTGATAAATTCCTCTTGCTCAACACCATAGGCATCTTGCTTTCTATCGCTTTTATTAATATCTAGACTAGCAAACAAATCAAAAAATACTTGATCTGCAGCATACCTAGACCCCAATGCACTAAAGAGCGATAGCTTATTGACATTGCTGATGGCAACACCCAGAGGTAAACCAGTTGTGTCAATTCTTTGGCCAAACGGTAACCTATCGTTTAGAAAATTGGCATCTAGCTGCCCATTGAGAACCTCAGTTGCTTTTTCGCGAGCAACAGTCTGACGCTGACTGGATGACAGGTCTGGCTCAATGCCGGCATCTAGATATTCTTGCGTGAACTCATCAACTAAGCTGTTTTGCTGTCTTGAGGTTAATTCATTCCAGGTCACAACTGGAATGAATCGACTAAAGAGTGAATTAGATGAATCATCCTTAAAGATTTGCTCGAACTGACTATCTCCCAAGCTTTGTCGTAATCTCCTTTCTGTGGTGAAAACTTTGCCTGGAAATTCACCTTCGTCGATTAGATGATCTGGCCGACGAGTACGGTAGTCAGTTAATACTAACTTCAGGTGTCGACCAAATTGAAAGTCGCGGTAAATTTGAGTATTGGGAAAGAGCTTATTGTTACTAGTGTCTAGAATATCTATAGTCTGTCCGCCCTGTTTCCTGGGAGCATCGTCAATGGGCATGTATTCTAGCCAGGCGATCTCTGCATTACGTTTACGTATTACATCACGCTCACTCTTTTGGTCAGAAAAGAAGGTAGCATTGGCCTTAAAGCAATCATTGCTAAACTCGTGGTCATCCCAGGTGGCAATTAATGGATAATTTTCTAGAATGACCTGGAGTACTGCATCGGAGCGATAGCTTTGATAAAGCTGACGATAGTTATCTAGAGAGTTGGCAGCAAAAAACGCATCGTCACCCTCACCTAGGGCAATGGCACCTTGTTCATCACGAAACTGAATAGTGCGAGCCCCATTAGGATCCTGAAATTGGCTATCTCCAGTAGTTTCGTAGACAAAGTCTCCTAAATGGACTAAGAAATCAATCTTTGCAAGGTTTTCCTCGGTAAGTAGGGGAAGATAACCATTATAAAATTTACCAATAAAGTCTTGACAACTCGCATAGGCAAACGAAACAGGATTGCTGTCTCCTAAATCTGGAGCTGTCCGGGTTCGGCCTATCCGTGATTGAAAAAGAGTGTTTCCTTGAGAGTATTCAAACCGATAGTAATAGGTCGTACGAGGTTGTAAACGCGTTATCTTGAGCCGTAAACAACCATCGTTTGATGTATTGGCGAATACATCGGTGTCAACAACGAGTTTCGTAAATTCTCTATCTTCTGAGACCTTTATCCTAACAGTCAATTGGCGACCACTTTGATTGCTATCAACTACCCGTGTCCAGAGGATAACGCTTCTAGGGTTGGGGTCTCCAGAAGCAACAGATTGTGGAAATATAGAGGCTGCCTCTGTAGCAGAGGCAATATTAAACGTAAAGTCAGCAAACTGAGCAGCTGTCAGGGTACCGGCAGTGACAACTACGCTCGTCAAAAACGTGCGGCGTTTCATTATTAATATTGTGCAAAGACTTAGTTCACAAGACTTTTTTACTTTAAATTCGTTCCACCTTTTCCAGATTATTTTTTGATATTATTGGCCTGCCATAATTTCTACAACTTATTTAGAACAAAGCTCAGACTTGCTCAATGATAATTCTCATAAGCCTCAATATGTCAAGTGTTCGAGACTACATTTCTCAGTGCAGCAATGTTTACTATAAACAGTCATTAGATAGGGTATAACGACTGTCTTATGTCATCTGTTTTTTGAATTTGGTCGGGGCTAAAACCAGCCTGTTTCAGATGTTCTAGAAACCAGGCATCTTGATAGGCAGGGTCTAGGTTAATAGCCTGTTGGTAGGCCTGTTGTGCCGCAGTGGCGTCTTGATTGTCCCAATGGGCAATGGCCAGAGCAACCAGGGGGTGAGGGTTACCGGGTTCTAGCTCGGCAGCTTGTTGGGCGTTAGTAATGGCCTGTTTATACTCTTCTAAGCGATGATAGGCCAGGCTCAAATTGTAGTAACCAATTTCATTGTCAGATTTTAGGGTAACAGCCTTGGTATGGGTGTCTACTGCTTTTTCTAGCTGGCCATCTACCAGATAAACAATGCCCAGGGCATTTAAGGCGGGGACATGTCCCTCATCTTGTCCTAACGTCTGTTGTAGAACATCAATGGCCGCTTCGGGCTGCTCTGCCAGGTGTAATGTCCAGCCTAAAATTACCTGGCCAGAGAGATTCTGCGGGTCCAGGGTAACGGAGTTTTCTAGGACTGCGATCGCATCTTCCAGCCTCCCTTGTCCGCGATAGTCAAGCCCCAGCTGACGATACTGGGCCGCTTCCGCTTTTTCGGCAGCAGAGGGCTCTGGCACAGAGGGCTCTGGCACAGAGGGCTCTGACACAGAGGGCTCTGATACAGAGGGCTCTAGAGCATCTTCCTTAGCCGCAGACGAGTCAACGGTTGTCTCGATTGGGGCCGATGTGGGCTGAGATGCAGACGAGGGCAAAGACGTGCGACAACTGCATAGCCCCAGGGTCAGTAGAATACTGGCCATTATTATGGGTCTACCAGGCTTAACTTTATGACCGTCACACATTATGAATAATGTCATCATAGGAATAGTTTTCTGCAATGGCATCATCTCCAATGCGCGTCTTCATTATCCTTGCCCTCACCCTAGTTTGCTGGTTTATGCCTGTGGTAAAGCCAGGTCTATCAAATTTACCTCACATTTCTGCTTTGGCAGCTAAAATCTCCCCTGAAACTGCCCTTTCCAGACTATTTACCAACTCAGAAATCCAGGTCAATTGGTTTGCCAGTAGCTTTTTATCCCAGATTTCCCTGGCTCAAATTGAACAGATTCTGCAGGGAATTACGGCGACCTTAGGCCAGTATCAACGTGTAAACCCCTCGGGTGACCAGTATTTACTTACCTTTGAGCAAGGAACAGTTCCTACGCGCATTGTGTTGAATTCGTCTGGTCAAATCACTGGACTACTGTTTGAACCGCCCCAGATTACCGCTGTGGACTTAGACAGTTTGCCGACGGCGTTTGCGGAACTACCCGGTGATGCCAGTTTGCTAATGCTCAAAGATGGCGTTGAGATGGCTAGCTTCCATGCTGACGAACCGCTGGCCGTGGGGTCGGCGTTTAAGCTTTTGATTTTACAGGCGTTACAACAGCAAATCGGTGCAGGTGAACATCGCTGGGAAGAGATTTTACGGGTGCAGGATGCCTATCGTAGTTTGCCTAGCGGTCGTCTGCAAGACTGGCCGACGAGCACTCCCCTGACGCTACAGAGTATGGCGACGATGATGATTTCAGAAAGTGATAATACGGCAACGGATCATTTGTTGACGTTGGTAGGGCGAGATGCAGTGGAGACACTGACCGAACGTAATCGCCCATTTCTATCTACGCGGGAAGCATTTATTCTTAAGGATCCGAAAAACCAACAACTGCTTGAGCGCTACCGGCAGGCAACAGAGCGAGAGCGCTACGGTATTTTGACAGCCATAGCTGATTTACCATTGCCAGGCGTTACTATTTTTAATGGTGGACCGCTAGCGTTAGATGTGGAATGGTTTATGAATGGTCGAGAGTTGTGCGGTGCGATCGCAGGCGTCGCTGATTTACCCCCAATGCAGGTCAACCCTGGTCTGGCCAACCCTGCTAGCTGGCAGCGGATTGCCTTTAAAGGCGGGTCAGAACCAGGGGTAGAAAACTTGACGACTGCTCTAAGGGATGAAGATGGCCATGATTACTGTGTTGTAGCCACCTGGAATAACCCTGATGGTATCGATGAGTTGAAGCTCTCCAGTTTTTATGGTTCGGCACTCTCTTCGCTCAAAGCGGAGTGATCTTCTTCTATCATTAGTGATCTTCTTCTATCATTTTTACTCATTGTGATCAACCTGTACTATTTTCGATGGTTAACTACGCTGAGACCTCTCACATATTTATCTGATGCAGATGCACTACATGGATAACTCACAGTAGAGTACGTTAGTTTGGATGACTATACTAGGTTATCTCCTTAAATCAAACGTTATATTTTATCAGAGGTTATTTTTACTATGACAGTTAATAAGATCGGCATAATTATTGGTGTTCAGAAGGGAGGAACCAGTAGTCTGTTTAAGTATCTATCTCAGCATCCACAGGTATCAGAATGTAAAATCAAAGAAACTGATTTCTTCCTTAAAGATAGTAAATGGACACAAGGTTTTGAATACTATGAAGACTTATGGGAATGGGACCCGAAAAAACATCTAGTGGCACTAGAAGCATCACCAAACTACACTGTTTCGTTTAATGCGGTCACTACAACTATTCAACGTATTCAGACAATAGATAGAGAATTTAAATTTATTTATATCTTGAGGGATCCGATCCAAAAGATTGAGTCAATGAGAGTCCAGGGTACTTACCACGGATGGTATTCCCCTCTCTTAGCTAAAGAGACATTAGATAATGTTCCTTTAGAAGTCATTGAATCTGTGAGGTATGCTACTATTGCCGACAAGTTTACTCAGTCCTTTTCGAAAGACAGCTTACTTTTACTGAAAACAGACGGTTTAAATAGAAAGAATAGTCCTGAACTTTTGATGAATGAAGCATGTAGATTTCTAGACATTGATTCATCATTTAAATTTAATCTTGAAACGATACATAATGCGCGAAACTCCTATAGAAAAGATACGGCTTGGAAATTTTTAACAGAGGCAAAGTATGCAGAATACCTTAGAAACGTATGGAAAATATTTCCTACGTCCCTCAAGGAGAATGCTCGCACTTTTCTAAAAAAACCGTTTAACAAGCAAAAGGTTGTACCTCCGTTGACTAAAGAACAAAAAGAATTTATTCGTGATGCTTTGAAGGATGAAGTACGGAAATTAGAGTTAGAGTATGAATTAAATTTGGCCAGCTGGAATTTATAGCAGCAAATGTCCTGATACATTAGGACATTTGTGCGTCACATTGACGTTATCGTTTATTGCTTTCAAGGAATATGTATTGTCCTAACCAACTTTACTGCAGTGATTGAACGCGCTCAGATGGCCAGTAAATTTTGTAGGCTGCCCCTAAAATATTAGCGTTAGGAACATATCCCCAAACATGGGAATCAGAACTGTTATTACGGTTATCACCTAACACAAAATAACTGTCAGCAGGAACTGTTTCAGGTCCCCATTCATAGGCAGGAGATTCTGGTGCATAAGCTTCTGAAAGTGGACGATTACCAACATAAACACGCCCCTCTTTGACAGCTATCTGCTGCCCCGGCAGACCAATCACACGCTTTACATATAGCAGATCTTCAGTTTCTTCTTCCTCAAGAAGATCGCCTTCAGAAAGAGTTTCGAGAGCTTCATCGGGCGGAGTAAATACAATAATGTCGCCAACTTTTGGACGATAGGTACGATTACGGCTAACAAAGAGACGATCGTCAATTTGTAGTGTTGGGGCCATCGACTCACTGGGCACAATACACTGCTCAACCGCCTGTTGAACCCAACTCGGTATTGCCCCTAAGGACAACCGCACAATTAAGAGACCGACAACCAATAGGACAATAGCACCCGATTTACGCGTTGCTCGATGGGGAAAACTGACGTATACGTGATAACAACTCAACGCCCAAATTAGCGGTGGAATGGGTACCAGTTGAGGAACAGAATTCGCAAGCCAGGCAGTCAAAATACCTGCACCCAGAAATATCCCTCCAGCCAACGCTTGCTGTAGATACAAGTGCCCTAATCCAGGCAACAGCTGCGATAAAAAAACAGCATACCAGGGCTCCGCTTTCCCCTGGGGGACTGCAATCCGAGATGAGTACCCTGTTTGGGCCCCACGATAGGCGTCTAAAATACTGAAGCTATACACAATCAGTAAGCAGCCTATCGTCCAAAATCCTGCCATGGTCTGGCCATTGGCCCCAAAAATAGACCAGGTGGCATAGGCGATCATGACAACTGATATTAGTACTAGGCTGATGCCTTTCACCCAGCAAGCACTGTATAGCTGCCCTAAGCCTGGAAACACCAGCGAATAGTTGACCGCCAGCCAGGCATTGAAGCGGTTTATTGACGGAAAGGAAGATGGCATTTTTTAAATATCGAAGAATTAGCTGATAATTTACTGATTCTCATGCTGCATTTTATACATCTGTGCAAACAATCCTTGGGACTGTCGTAATGTATCGAATGTGCCAGTCTCTTCTACTTGTCCGTCTTTTAAAACAACAATCTGGTTAGCATGTTTGATGGTAGAAAGACGGTGGGCAATAATCAATACTGTACGATTTTGGCTTAAACGATACAGGGCATCTTGAATCAAGTTTTCTGAAAGACTATCTAAGGCATTAGTGGCCTCATCTAAAATTAGGATATCTGGATCACGGAGAATGGCACGGGCAATCGCCAAGCGCTGACACTGTCCCCCCGACAAACGAATGCCACGATCACCCACAGTTGTGTCGTAAGCCTCAGGAAGCTCACAGATAAATTCATGGGCATTTGCCTGTTTCGCTGCGTCAATAATCTCTGTATCTGTGGCATCCAGACGACCATAGGCAATATTTTCGGCGATGGTGGTGTTAAAAATGTGCACATGCTGAGAAACCAATGCAATGCGATCGCGCCAATCGTTCAACTTTAATGATGGCAATGACTGCCCATCCACTTCAATAGTGCCCTGGGTAACGTCATAAAATCGACAAATCAAGTTGATTAGAGTAGACTTGCCAGCGCCTGATGGTCCTACAAAGGCAACGGTTTCTCCCTGGCGTATCATCAGTGAGATATTTTGCAAAGCTGGAGAATCTTGGCTGTTATAACTAAAGCTAACGGACTGTAGATGGATAGCATCCTTGAGTCTGGTATAGGGAACTGAACCTGAGCGAATGTAGGGTTTATCGTGCGAACTTAGACAGGCATGGACGGCATCGATAGAACTGTTAGCCGCCAATATAAGTGTACGGTTAGTATCAAAGCCCTTGAGCAACGGTTGCAGTCGGTAAAGTATGAAAATCATAGTTACCAGGACTGGCAACGACACCTGGCCCCAAAGTGTTGATAGCATTAAGCTAACCAGTAAAATAATAACGGCTCCCTCAAAGATTGGGCCAATGGCTGCCGTTAGTTTTTCAACTTGAAACTGTACTGAGCGAAGATGTTGAGCCTGGCGCTTAAACCGTTTCTGTGTATATGGTTGGCGATTAAAGGCTCGAATGGTACGGATGCCGTTAATCGTTTCCAGGGATACTTGTTGCAGCTGTTTACTCGCGAACACCCGTTGTTTACCCAAGTTTCCTGCTTGTTTGGTCATCTGTTGAACTAACAGCGAAATCATCAGCATGACAGTCATGGCTACCAGAGTCAGGGGCCATGACAGCAGTAACAGTAACACCGTAAAGGTGAGAATCATGCAGGCATTGATCATCAACAAAAGAAGATTGTTGACAGCGAGTCCGATATTCCAAGCCTCTTGATGCAATGTGTTATATAGTTCTCCTCCCTGGCTGGTATCCCAAAATTGCTGGCCAACATGGAGCCATTGGTCAAAAATACGACATCGCAGGCGGTAAATAAGATGAAAACGTAGCTTGGCCACCTGAATGGTATAGAGGTAAACCAGAGTGACTTTTAGGAATACGGCAAGAAAGATCAGGGCTGCGATCGCAAATGGTTTATGGTCAGCGCTGACGCCTGAAGTTAGCTGATCAAAAAAGCGTAGGAGAGGATTACTGGTGCCGGTAATAAGTTGTTGTCCATCAATGACTTGTAATAAAGGAATTAATAAACCAATCCCTAATCCTTCTACGAAAGAAGACGCCACCCCGAGAAGCACAATCATCGGAGCAGCCCATGGATAAAGTTTAAGAAACGGGAGTAGCTTTTTGATAACGTTTAATGCTTTCATGCAAAACTATAAAGTTCCCAGCAATGGGGCTTTTAAGGGTAGATTCTAAAAAATTAAACAGCGTATTTGCATTTTATAAAGGGGTATATTGCCCTACTTAAGACAGAGAAATTATCAAATTCCATAATCCTCATCGCTATTATTTGAAACCTATGGGGAGTTGAAATCCAGTAAGTTGGAGTTTATTTAATTTCTGTCCCTTAGTGTGATTGAACCTGCATTTACCTGAGTTAATGGATAACCAAATTGTAACCATCCCTCATGGTAGCTAAATCACCAATAGTGATGGTTTACCCAATGAAGACATCTCCATATAAAATCCGTGTTACCGTGTGTTGTCAGTCGTGGAGAGTGCGTTCTAACTAGATGATCTGGGGCAATGGAATCTTAGTTTGTGGATTTTATGGCTATCGCAATTTAGGTGACGAGGCCATGCTCAGAGGCCTCCACCATTGGCTGCAACGCTGCGGCTGCAATTTTCCATTGACTGTTTATTCTAAAGACCCTGACGATACCCGCCGCCGTCATGGAGTGAAGGTGCTGGATAATCGCTATGCCGGAGGACGACGCACCCGGTTGCAAAAATGGCTGCGCCATCGCACCGCCCTCGCCACCCATCGTTTCTTTATTTTGGGTGGGGGAGACCTGTTACGGGATGATCCGGTGCGAGATGTGGCAGGGGAATGGCTACAACCATTGGAACAGGCAATTCAAGCTGGCAAACGCACCTTGGTGCTGGGCATTAGTGTGGGCAAGCTGTGGCGACCTGAAACCCAGGTTCGCATTAAAACCACCCTCAGCCAGGTAGATTTGATTGCCGTACGCGATCGCACCTCCCGCCAGCGCCTAATCAACCTGGGGGTAAGCCAACCGGTTTATGAAATGAGCGATTTAGCCCTAGAAGCGGTTACCCCTAAAGATTACGGCCCCACGAGTCCGCCCAATATCGGCATCTCTGTGCGCCCGGTTGCTGGCCGCAGTGGGTCCAGCGATGCCGACTTCTACCAGCAGCTGGCGACCCTGGCCGATCACCTGATAGAAATTCATGGAGCCACTATCCAGCTTTTACCCTTTCAGGCCTATGACGATGACTTTCGCCAACGATACCGCCCCCCCATCGACGATGAAGTTGCCATTGCTGAGGTGGTTAACCGTAGCCGCCATCCCAATCAGCTTTGTGTTGTGCCCCGCATTGAGTCTCTAGACGAGTTGATCCAACGCATTAGCCAGCTGGATGTGATGGTGGGCACCCGGCTCCATGCGGTGATTTTGGCTGCCGGGTTGGGGGTACCAGTGGTGGCCATTGAATATGCCCCCAAAGTGACTGGATTTATGGAAGCCATTAACCAGAAGCAGTGGAGCATTCCTCTGGCAGACTTTACAGCGCCGCAAGCCTTAGAACGGATTAATACGATGTTGTCAGCGGCGGTGACGGTGCGGCAGCAGCTAAGGCAAGGTGTAGACGCCTATCGTACCCCCATGGGCGAGGTGGATAGGTTGTTAAGGGAGGTGTTATGTGGGGCATAGGAAATGGGGAATGGAGAATGGGGAATAAAGTTGACAGTCCACTAGCCTGGTGGCAATAGGCTTTGGCAAACGGGCAGTAGCCTTTGGTAAACCTGCTGGTGCATTTCAGGAGACGGGTAGTAAATATTGGGGGCCAGGGACTTGCCTGCGTAGGTGTTGAGGGGTTGGGGAATGCCTGGACTGCCAGCATATTCCACGTAGCGATCGCAATGGGGTTTAAGCTGCTCTACCATAGACCGATTTACCAGGTGAGGAAAATGGCCCATCAATTTTTCTATGTGGGTTTTATGCTGACGTCCCCACAGCCCTCGTTTTCCCTTAGAAAGGGTTCTAGCCCAGCGATTTAGCTGATACAACCAGCCAGTGGGATACACTTCTTGATAATCAGGAGAACGTGCAGAGAACCATAAAAGGACCTTAGGCACCTGAATCTTTTCCAGTAGCGCCACCATTGCTTTGACATAATTTTCTCGGGTTTCAGCCACTAGCTGGGGCAAAAAGTCTGGGTTCAGCCCCCTTGGATCTTGGCCACTAACCAGCTCATAGAAAATGGCATTGGCTGTTGTTGTTTTACCCGTACGGCGACAAATGCCAGTCCGTCCGCCACGGGTAGACTGCAAAACAGACGTACTGACACTGCGCCCCGACATGATTTGAACCACGGCAAGGTTAGCCGCGTTAATCAGATCGAGACTTTGGGGATTGTTCAAGTAATAATATTCCGGACCTTTGCCACCCGATCCTAAATTTAAGGTCCCTAGCTGCAGTTGTTGCCCTAGTAATGCAGGGAAAGGGTGGGAACAGTAGCGCCCAAACCTTTGGGCCGCACCTAGATAGGCAATATAGTCAGACTGAGTTAAGCGGGGTCCCCGCAGGTCCAGCCCCTGCAAGGTATACATATCGTAGTCGATAATCTCCTTATCCCAGTCTTGATAAAATGTGCCCATAGCTATCCTTTTTAATCATCTATGACCTGTGTCAGCGTCATTGTTCCTCTATACAATAAGGCGACCTTTGTGCGCCGCACTGTGGAGTCTATTTTGGCGCAGACCATGGCAGATTTGGAAGTGGTGGTGGTGGATGATGGGTCAACAGATGACGGTGGTGCCATTGTCAGTGGCATAGAGGATACCCGCATTCGTCTGGTACGGCAGGAAAATCAGGGGCCTGGCGCTGCCCGCAACCAAGGGTTAGGGCTGGCAATTGGGGACTATGTTGCCTTTTTGGATGCGGATGATGAATGGTTGCCCAATTTTTTAGCAGTGACGCTACAGCACCTCAAACAACAGGCCGACTGTGCCCTATGTTTAACCGGGCAATATCGAGGTGAAACCCGTAAAGATTGGCGTGAAACGTTAACTGCGTTAGGGCTGACGTCTGGTCGCTGGCGCTTGCCCACAGAGTTGCCTCGGGAACAGCGTAAGCCGAATTTGGATGTGCTCCACTCTGGGGCAATTGTGTGCGATCGCAACATTATCAATCGCTTTGGTGGCTTCTATGCCAAAAACCGCTGCCTCTACGGCGAAGACATGTACCTTTGGCTCCAGGTGATTCTCAACTATCCCATTTATCGAGACCTGCGCCCCCTGATGTGGTATCACACCGAAGCGTCGGAGCTCTGTGTGTGGAACCAGGTGCCCCCTCCCTGGCCGATGCTGTTGGAACCAGACCCCATTCGTCACAGTTGTCCCCCCAGTTATCAACCCCTGCTAGAAAATATTTTGAATACCTATGCTGCGATTGCGGCCCATCGCGCCACCCAGGCAGAAGATTTAAAGACAGCGAATCATCTGTTTAAATTGTTTCCCAATGCTCGGCAGGAAATGCTCCAGGACTGGCGTAAGCGAGTGGATTATCTGATTGCCAATGTGCCAAATTTACGACAGACTCTGAAAAGACTGAAACGTTAAAAGGGTGTTTGTGGGTAGGTTATAGTGACCCAGGCAAGGGGAGTGAGTGGTGAATGGTGAATGGTGAGTGGTGAATGGTGAGTGGTTTTAGCCAATAATTTGCTTGAATTCGCCCCCGATTCCCTAGCGGAGCGAACTCACCAGCGGAGCGAACTCACCATTTCCCAAGTTCCTATAAATAGCGAGGCATAATGCATTCATCTCAACTCACTATAGTCAGCAATCACCTCATCATAGAGAGTTTCTAATTGGCGAGTATTTTGGTGGATGTCAAATCTTTTAGCCACATGGGCCTGCCCTGCTCGAGCAAATTTTTGGCGTAGGTCTTCATCTGTCAATAACCGCTGTATAGCCTTAGTCAGCTGTGGCGTATCTTTCTCTGGTGCAAGCAATCCGGTTTGACCATCGAGGACGGCTTCAGGCACCCCCCCCGAGGCAAAGCTCACCACCGGCAGTCCCATCGCCTGGGCCTCAGCAAATACCATGCCAAACCCTTCAGCATCACCAGATTCTGCAACAATGCTGGGACCACAAAAGACCTGGGCACAGTTCATCCAATACCGCACCTGTTCAGGGGGCTGTTTACCTAAAAACCGAACCCGCACAGATAATTGCTCAGCCAGGGTTTGCAGTTCTGCCTTTAAAAGACCATCGCCAATAATTACCAACTCCACATCCGGTCGCTGACGTTGTATATGGGCCATTGCTTCGATCAGATACTTCACTCCTTTTTTTTCCACCAGACGCCCTACAAATAAGACAATAGGTTGACGCTGGATAGTTTGTGGAGAAAACTGTTGTCGATCGATGCCAATGTAATGCACAACAACTTTTTGCTCTGCCGTTCCTAGCAATAACAGTTGGTCACGGATAAACTGGGACACCGCAATAATTCGATTGGCTTTAGCCAGGGCCAGATTTCGCTTGGATAGCAGTAACGCTCGAAAAACATGATTCCGGCTGCGAATATTCGTCCAGTGACGTATTTGCCAGGTAGCGTCATAACCATGACAGGTAACGATTAGGGGAATGCGCAAACGTTGGCAAACGGGCCATACTATACCACCATCACTGCCAAAATGAGCATGGACCATATCAGGACGCTGTGCCCTGATGGCAGCTAGCCAATCGGGAGGAACGATCCCCCCCCATTTATATAGGCCTTTCCAGAGTCTTCCAGACAATTCATCGACAACAATCGTCTGCTGATTATCTAACGCGGACGTTATACGGCTACTGCCTGCATAAACAGTTCCATACTTTATCAAGCTGCTGACCTGGGCAGGAATAAACGTTTCCGAATAAGGTAAAAGTTGGTCACGATAGATT
>JAHQVZ010000042.1 GCA_019634055.1 Leptolyngbyaceae cyanobacterium MAG.088 | reverse complement strand
GGTAGGTGATTCTGTATTGAATGGAGGTAGTCTAATTGATCAGACAGATACTCTAACAGAAAAATTAGAACAGAAAATATTTGCTTCTGGCGTTAATTTTATAGAAATACTCAATGCTTCTGCAGGTTCTTGGGGGATTGGCAATCAGGCAGGATATATCAAAAAATATGGTCTTTTTGACAGTGATCTTGTTATTTTGCAAATTGGCTCTCATGATTTGATTCAACTAACAAATACTAGTGAAGTCGTTGGTCGCTCTACTCATCCCAATAAAAAAACTTTACTTGCATCTCAAGAACTACTAGTCAGGTATCTTTGGCCACGTGTCATAAGAGCCCTCAAACTGAATCAACCTAAAGAAAAATTGGATGAAGAGATTCCCTCAACAGAAACTATAGATCGCCAGTTTCAACAAAATATGGCATCCCTAGCAACAATCGATAAAATTATAGATGCATCTCAAATACCAACTTTTATCTTGTTTACCCCTTCTCGTGAGAATTTAGTGCCTGAGTTCTCAGAACCTAAGTATAAAGTAGAGTTTTTAGAAGTTTTGGAGCAACTTGAAATTCCTTTGATTGATGTGCATCAGGTATGGTCTAAGTTGCCTAATTCAACGGTTAATTCCTATTTTCGAGATAAGGTCCACCTCAATCCTCTAGGGAATGAGGCTGTTGCTAGTTTAGTTTTTCAAGAACTCTGTGCGGCAAGTTTATCTGATTTTTGTGGTCCATGAAACTAGCTAAGACCTACAGTTTAATCAGAGCGAACTGGGTCAATACGTATAATCTGATTGGATGAAAACAGTTTTAGCATGTAATGATAGGGTGCTTCACCGCTAGTAATTATTTTCTTTTCTTAAAATTAGTACTTCTGTTGTTCAGATTGTTCTTTCAAGAAAATTGGGAGTATGTAGCTTTATATTGAAAGTCTCTTGCAAATTTCTGCATCACTACTTGCAACATGGCGTATTTAGATGGCGTGATAACTTTCCTTTTTACGTACCTATACAAACATATACTACTCAAAGTATTTTTGATATACCATTCAAGTACGCTTGATATAGATTTGATGTAAGTTTAGTTCCAAGTTTAGAATTCAGAATATTTCGTGACTGCTATTTATTAAGAGAAATAGCTAAAAAGACGACGGGAGGCAGGAACAAGGCAAGTTAGCACCTCGCCCCCAAAATCATCTGTCCTAGTTCTAGCTAAGCGATTTAGCCTTAGTTTAGAATGGTTGGATTGCCATCAATTATTGTAGATAATCTACTCAGCCTATTACTTGCTTCTAGGTGGTTCCTCTATCTGTGATTAGCGTTTGCCATGAGTTTGTACAACACATTTACTTCAGAATCTGTATCAGAGGGTCATCCCGATAAGATGGCTGACCAGATTTCAGATGCTATTTTGGATGCCCTTTTAAGGGATGATATTCATTCCCGTGTAGCCGTAGAAACCATGGTGAAAACTGGTATGGCTATTATTGCCGGAGAGGTCCGCACCAGCACCTATGTCGACCTAGAAGACATTGTCCGTGACGTCATCCTCGGCATCGGCTACGACAGCTCCGATGTGGGTTTTGACGGAGCCTCCTGTGCCGTCATCAATGCCATCGGTAAGCAGTCCGCCGACATCGCCATGGGGGTGGACGAAGGTAAGGACAAAGACCTCGGTGCTGGCGACCAGGGTCTGATGTTTGGCTACGCCACCAACGAAACCGATGTGCTCATGCCCGCCCCCATCTACTACTCCCATCGGTTAGTAGAACGCCAGGCGGAATTGCGTAAGAGCGGCAAACTATCCTGGCTGCGCCCCGATGCTAAAAGCCAGGTAACCTTGAGCTACGAAGACGGTAAACCCGTTGCCATCGATGCGGTGGTGCTTTCCACCCAGCACGATCCAGAGATTAGCCTGGGCGACATCCGCGAAGCCGTCATGGAGGAAATTATCAAACCCGTCCTCCCCAACGACTGGTTCCATGCCGGCACCCAGTATCACATCAATCCCACTGGCCAGTTTATTATTGGTGGGCCTGTTGGGGACTGTGGTTTGACTGGGCGCAAAATTATTGTGGACACCTATGGGGGGATGGCTCGTCATGGTGGTGGTGCCTTTTCGGGTAAGGATCCTTCTAAGGTAGATCGCTCGGCTGCTTATGCTGGACGCTATGTTGCTAAAAATATTGTGGCTGCTGGGTTAGCCGACCTCTGCGAAATTCAAGTTTCCTATGCGATTGGTGTGGCTGAACCTACGTCTATTTCGGTTAACACTTTTGGTACTGGCAAGCTGGAGGACGATAAAATTGCCCTGCTTGTGCGCGAACATTTCGATTTACGCCCCCAAGGTCTAATCGATATGCTTGACCTGCGTCGTCCTATTTATGGCCCAACGGCTGCCTACGGACACTTTGGTCGTGAGCTACCCGATTTTACTTGGGAGAAAACCGATAAGGCCGATTTGTTAAAAGCTGCACTCTAAAAGCATAGAGACAAAAGACTTTAAGGAAGGAATACTAAGTATTTTTCTCCCTTGATGACTTCAATGACTATTGGGGAAGGAAAATGCTTAGTCCATCGTCTAACGTCATAATAGATAGGTTGATTGGATAACTTGACATCCATAATTGAGGAGCCCATGAGCGCACAAACACTTACTAGAGACTACAAGGTAGCAGATATCAATCTGGCCACTTGGGGCCGTAAAGAAATTGCCATTGCTGAAGGCGAAATGCCCGCGCTGATGACCATTCGCAAAAAGTATAGCGATACTAAGCCCTTGTCCGGCGCTAAGATTATTGGCTGCATCCACATGACCATCCAGACCGCTGTGCTCATCGAAACCTTGATTGAGCTTGGTGCAGAGGTTCGCTGGTCATCTTGTAATATCTTCTCCACCCAGGACCACGCCGCCGCCGCCATCGCCGAAGCCGGTGTGCCCGTCTTTGCCTGGAAGGGTGAAACCGAAGACGAATACATCTGGTGTATTGAGCAAACTTGCCGCACCGCCGATGGCAATCTGTGGGAAGCCAACATGATTTTGGATGACGGTGGCGACCTCACCGGCCATATCCACGAAAAATATCCCGAAATGCTGGCCAACATCCACGGCGTTACCGAAGAAACCACCACCGGGGTGCACCGCCTTTACGAAATGCTGGAAAAGGGTGAACTTAAGATTCCAGCGGTTAATGTTAATGACTCTGTAACTAAGGCCAAGAATGATAACAAATATGGTTGTCGCCATAGCCTGAATGACGCCATTAAGCGAGGGACTGACCACTTGATGGCGGGTAAAAAGGCCCTGGTAATTGGCTATGGTGATGTGGGTAAGGGATCGGTTGCGTCTCTTCGGCAGGAAGGCATGATTGTTAAGGTCAGTGAGGTGGACCCTATCTGTGCCATGCAGGCCTGTATGGATGGTTTTGAGGTGGTTTCACCTTATGCCAATGGGGTTAATGACGGTACTGTAAATGGCCTTAATAAAGACCTGTTGGCAGCTACTGACTTGTTGGTAACAGCCACTGGTAATGTCAATGTGTGCGATGCCAATATGCTGGCAGCCTTAAAGCCTGGTGCGGTGGTTTGTAATATTGGCCACTTTGATAATGAGATTGATACTGCTTACATGCGTAAGACCTGGCAGTGGGAAGAAGTCAAGCCCCAAGTTCATAAGGTTTATCGTAGCGATGACCCTCAAGACTTTTTAATCTTGTTGGCTGAGGGGCGTTTGGTTAATTTGGGTAATGCTACTGGCCATCCGTCTCGGATTATGGATGGTTCGTTTGCTAACCAGGTTCTGGCTCAAATGTTCTTGTTTGAACGTAAGTTTGCTGATTTGTCAGATGCTGAAAAGGCTACTTCAATTACTGTAGAGGTCTTGCCCAAGCAGCTTGATGAAGAAGTCGCTCGCTATATGGTTGAAGGCTTTGGCGGTGTGATTACTCAACTTACGTCAACCCAGGCTGATTATATTAATGTGGCTGTGGTAGGTCCCTTTAAGACAGATAGCTACAAGTACTAACTGTTTTCTTTATCTAGAGCTGTAGTTTTGGATAAAAGATTTGGTTATTTTCACCCTAGATATGGTTTAAGGTTTTTGCCTGGCTAGCATCTGGGGTTTGTCTGAGCCTATTTAATCTCTTGAGACCAAGAGATTAAATAGGCTTTTAGGTTGTGTCATTGTTCCTTTTGACAGCAGTTTGCTATAGCTTTGTTCTTATGGCTGTTGATGGCAACAGAGTTGAAAGAGATTAATCAAAAGAGATTAATCAAAGTTGTTGTAGCTAACTGAGTAAACTGTGGACTTTTTTGCTTTAGGTAGGTAGGTGTATCATTTGCGTCTGGAAACCTCAGTGACAAAAATAGAGGTTAGGGTATGAGATGGCCGCAGTAGTCGGAAGTGGAATCTATTTGGGTGAGGCTTTCTCAGAAAGTGTTCTGATGTATGTATTTGATAGTGAAGTTTGAATAAAGTTAGTCAGGTGCTTTTTTCTAGGTTTGAGTAAAGGCGATTTTGTCAGCCAGGGGTAGGCTTAGAATAGTAGGTAAGCATATTTATTTTTTGTACGTATTATTATTATGGAAACTAACGCTAAGATCTACGTTGCTGGTCATAATGGCCTGGTTGGCAGTGCCATTGTTCGTGCCCTTAAGGACCGCGGCTATACAAATTTAATTCTTAAAAGTAGCAAAGAGCTGGATCTCTGCCGTCAGGCTGATGTGGAAGCTTTTTTTGAGGCAAATAGGCCAGATTATGTTTTTCTGGCGGCGGCTAAGGTCGGTGGTATTCATGCAAATAATACCTATCGTGCCTCTTTTATCTATGACAACCTGATGATTGAGGCTAATGTTATCCATAGTGCCTATAAGGTAGGTGTTAAAAAGCTACTATTTCTGGGGTCATCCTGTATTTATCCTAAATTGGCTCCTCAGCCGATGCGAGAAGAGCATTTGCTAACGGGTGCTTTAGAGCCTACGAATGAACCCTATGCGATCGCAAAAATTGCTGGGCTAAAGCTATGTGAAAACTACTGCCGTCAGTATGGGGTTAACTTTATCTCTGCCATGCCGACTAACCTGTATGGCATCAACGATAATTTTGACCTGGCCAATTCCCATGTACTACCGGCGCTGATGCGCAAGTTTCACGAGGCGAAATTAGCTAATCAGCCCTCAGCAGAGGTGTGGGGTAGCGGTAGTCCCCTACGAGAGTTTCTCTATGTAGACGATCTGGCCGATGGCCTGTTATTTCTGATAGATAACTACACGGGCATTGAGTTTGTTAACATCGGCAGCAGCAAAGAAGTGTCCATTAAGGAGCTGGCGTTAACTATTAAAGAAGTAGTTGGCTATGAAGGCGAAATTGTCTTTGATAGTAGTAAGCCTGATGGCACGCCACGTAAGCTAATGGATCCCGCCAAGCTAACCGAGCTTGGCTGGCAAGCTCAAACCTCTCTTAAAGAGGGGGTGGCTAAAACCTACGATTGGTTCCAGTTGCATTATGAGTCCCTACGTGGGGTATAGATAAAGAGGTAGCAACCCGATATTGTCATGGGGCAGTGCCTGGCGCATCGCTATCACATTGAAAAACAATTGGGGCAAGGGGGCTTTGGTAAAGTCTTCCTGGCCCGTGATGAGCAGTTGCCCGGCAGCCCTCTATGTGTGGTCAAGCAGCTTAACCCGATTAATGCTGAGGCATTTGACGCGGCTAAACGTCTATTTAATCTAGAGGCTGAAACCCTTTATCGGTTGGGGGAACATCCTCAGATTCCAAGGCTGCTGGCCCACATCGAAGAAGAGGGCGAACTCTATCTGGTGCAGGAATATATTCCAGGGCGTTCCCTTGCAGATGAATTTGCAGCGGGTCCTATGGCTGTGGATCAGGTAATTCAGTGCTTGCAGGACCTGCTGGTGGTGCTGGCTGCTGTCCATAGCCAAAATGTAATTCATCGGGATATTAAGCCCAGTAATATTTTGCGGCGGCAGGGGGCAAGCCAGTTAGTATTAATTGACTTTGGTGCGGTAAAAGCGCTGCAGGCTTCGCCCAGTTCAGATGTGACTGTAGCTATCGGTTCCTTGGGCTACATGGCACCTGAACAGCAGGCTGGTCGGCCTTGTTTTGGCAGTGATTTATATAGCCTGGGTATGGTTATGCTTCAGGCTCTGTCCGGTCAACACCCGATGAGTTTTGATACCCCAGTTACCTGTGCCCGAGTGGGGGTAAGTGTTGCGAATGAACTAGTTAGTTTTATCGATCGGCTCGTCCATTTGGATCACCGAGAGCGTTACGGGACAGCTGGTGAGGCACTACATGTATTTAATCAATTGTTTGGTGGCATTGGCACATCAGAGAGAGAGGCTGGTTATGAGCCGACGCTATTGCCGACAGTTCCTTTCTCAATTTCAAAGGCATTGGATGATTCAGGTTCTGTACAACCTACGGTTCTTCCTTCTCCTTCCTCCTTTGCCGCTCCTGCTCCCTCGGCCCTTTACTCCCAGCAAGCCTATCGCAATCGTCAGGCACTCCTTAACAAAGTCCGTCGCTTTTGGATTGAGGGGGTACTTGAGCGTTCTCTCCACGGTCAGGTGTTGTTGACCCTTGGGCTAGAAAATCGTCCCGATGAGATCGCCCCCCCCTGGCAAATTACCTATGCCACACCGGGGCAGACACCTCAGCCTTTACCTACAGGCACTCAGGTTAGTCATGTTTTTGATGCCATTGGAGAGGGGCGTAGCCTGTTGATTTTGGGTGAGCCAGGGGCTGGCAAGACGACCACACTGCTGAGTTTGGCCCGTCGATTATTAAATCGAGGGGGGGAGAAAATGGTCAATAATCAACGCCTGCCAGTTATATTTAATCTCTCATCGTGGTTGAGGGGCCCCATTGAACAGTGGCTAGTGAAAGAACTCAATAGTAAATATCAGGTGCCAACGTCCATTGGTCGTCGTTGGGTGGATGAACAACAGCTGTTGTTGTTGCTAGATGGTCTAGATGAAGTGGCCCTGGAACGTCGAGCCGACTGTGTGGCTGCTCTAAATCAGTTTCATCAAGACTATGGTCCTGAAATGGTGGTTTGTTGTCGCATCCGTGACTATGACGTGTTACCCCAAAAGCTTCAGTTTCAGGCGGCTGTGTATTTACGCCCCCTTACCGATGAACAGATTTTAGACTATCTGAATTGTCCTGAACAGGGATTGACAGGCTTAAAATCTCTTTTAGAGCAGGAGGCCGTAGTTCAAGATGCGACCACCTCTCTCAAAACCCTGGCTCGCTCGCCGTTGATTTTAAACATTATGGTACTGACCTATCAAGGTGTCTCTTCTGAGGAGATTTTGCAGTTGGGTCGGGTCGAAGGTCGTCCTGATTTTCAGCATCAGTTATTTGATGCCTATATTCAACGAATGTTGGAGCGTCGGGGGCACGTTGTTCCCTACAGTGCTGTTCAAATCAAAGGCTGGTTAAGGTTCTTGGCAAAGCGGTTGGTAACCACCTCCCAGACTGTGTTTTTAATTGAGCGCATGCAGCCAGATTGGCTAGGAACAAGGGCAAGGCGAATTTATGTGGCGGGGTTATGGGGGATCTTTTTTGCGATCGCAACTCTCCTTGGTTCCCAGGTGCTTGCCCCTGACAGGTTAATGTTAGCTGTTGTGTTAGGGGGAATAATTTGTAGTCGTATTTTTGGTGTTAGCCACATTACACCCGCTGAAACGCTACGCTGGTCCTGGCGACAGGCGCGCAATAACTTGTTGTTAGGCCTTGCTCTGGGTACCCCTACTGGTTGGGGTTTGAAAGTTGGATTTGGATTTCTGTTTGGTGATACTGCTTGCTTACGC
>JAHQVZ010000377.1 GCA_019634055.1 Leptolyngbyaceae cyanobacterium MAG.088 | reverse complement strand
GCCGGTTACTCCCTGGGAGAAGCAGACCTGCTGCGTCGGGCCATGGGTAAGAAAAAGCAGTCTGCCATGGAAATGCACCGGGGTAAGTTTATCGAGGGCTCCATGGCCAATGGTGTGCCCCAAAAGACCGTCGAAGCTCTTTGGGACCAGATGGTGAACTTTGCCCAATATTGCTTTAACAAGAGCCATTCCATGGCCTATGGCTATGTCACCTACCAGACGGCTTACCTCAAGGCAAACTATCCGGTTGAGTACATGGCCGCGCTGCTGACGGCCATTAGTGGCGACCAGGATAAGGTGCAAATGCACATTGCTAACTGCGTCAGCATGGGTATCGAGGTGCTACCGCCGGATGTGAATCGCTCTGGGGTGGACTTTACGCCCGAGAACGACTGCATTTTGTTTGGCCTGTCGGCAGTGCGCAATGTGGGTCTGGGGGCAATTGAGACCCTGATTAAGAATCGGGAAGAGGATGGGCCGTTTACGTCGTTGCCGGAGTTGTGCGATCGCATCGATCTCCGAGCCGTCAACCGCCGTGCCCTAGAAGCCCTAGTTCACTCTGGAGCCCTAGACAGTCTGAATAACAACCGCCGTCAGCTCAATGCCGATTTAGAATTCGTCGTCGACTGGGCCCAGTCCCGCGCCAAAGATCGCGAAATTGGCCAGGGCAACATCTTTGACATGATGCTCGGCGGTGGCGATACCAACGATTCTAGTGAAACTAGTAAAAATAATGCCGGTGCTTACGAAGCCGCCCCCAAAGCCCCCCCAATGGAAGAGTACGATCCCCAAGAACGCCTGCGCTTAGAAAAAGAACTCCTGGGCTTCTACATCTCCGATCATCCCCTCAAGTCAGTGCAGCGCCCGGCTAGAATTTTAGCCCCCATCAGCCTGGCCGAGCTAGGTGAACAGCCCGAAAAGCTCACCCTCAGTGCCATTGTCATGATCAGTGCCATGAAACCCATCACCACCAAAAAAGGTGACAGCATGGCAATTTTGCAAATCGAAGATCTTAGTGGACAAGCAGAAGCCGTTGTCTTTCCCCGCTCCTATGCCCGGATTGGCATGCACATCAAAGCCGATGCCCGATTAATGGTCTGGGGCAAAGCCGATCGTCGAGATGATCAAGTGCAATTTATTGTCGATGATGCCGAGCCCATTGAAGATGTGCGTCTGGTAACCGTAGAGTTACCCCCGTCCATTGCCGGAGATATTGTCCAGCAAAATCGTCTACGCAATGTCATTCAAAATCAGCAAGGCGAAGACAAACGCGAAGCCAAGATCCCTGTAGTAGCTATGATTACCCATCAGGGCCATCGTCAAGTAGTACGTCTGGGGGCTCAGTTCCGGGTCAAAGATCCCGACGAAGCTGTTTCAGCTCTCAAAGCAGCAGACTTCAAAGCAAAGACAGCTCCCTTGGTCAGCGCTTAAAACAGGTATGGTTGATCACGCCTTTTTGATACGACGGTTGAAAATCTGATTTTAAAGGCTTAACTTTTATCACTGATATGCAGTGATTATCAGGCTCTACGGCACACTGACGAGTAGAGCCTGATATGGGGTTAAGGACTTAATTAATGGAACTAGACTACAAGATCGCTTTACGCTGTGCCCATCTATCCAATGAGGTCTACAGATCCTTTAACGATGAACTGCGCTTCAGTATGCGCCCTAGCCTGATACCAAAGCTTTTTGATATCAAACAAACCGACACACAAGTAGCGGTACTAGAAGATCCAGATACCCAATGTGGATATGTGGTTTTTCGAGGTAGCGATGCTGATCGTGACTGGCTCACTAATTTAGACTTTTCTCGCTGGTCTGCCGTCACCGATGCAGTGCTTGATGATAAACAATTGGACTATCCCGATATTTACGAAGCATCGACATCTGGCGTCAAAATGCACACAGGCTTTACCAAGGCTTATCTGGCCGCCCGTTCTGAAATTCATGGGATTGTTCAGAAAAGTCCCATGACTCGGTGGATTCTAACGGGCCATAGTTTGGGTGGTGCGTTAGCAAAGTTGTGTGCCGTCGATTTACAGTACAACTTTTCGCAAAAAATCTCAGTTGAGGTATACGCTTTTGGGTCCCCTCGGGTAGGAAATAGAGCATTTTCAGAGTCCTACGATCGCCGTATTCCAAATTCCTGGCGATTTGTACATGGCAATGATGTCGTCAGCGGATTACCCCGTCGCTGGCAGCGTTACCGACATGTAAATACCCGTATCCGGCTGGGTAGTAGACGCAGCTGGAGGATTATCTCAGGCAGCCTGCAAGACCATCGGATCGATAGATATATCACAGCTCTAACCCAACACATTGCTGACCAATAAGCTAACGAATACTAAGAGATTCATTGGTTCGTGTGATGGCCACAGACAGCAATGATATAGTCCGAATAAGGTCGGATTTAAATATTCGCACCATTAAACCTGGACTCATCACCACACTGAAATAAGGGGCAACTATGAAGAAAACGGGGCGGCGTAGTAGCAATATCGATGATCGCCGTGGAGCTACCAGTTCTCTTGTTGTTGGTGGCGGCGGATTAGGGACGCTAGTATTGGCAGTTATTGTGATGTTGTTAGGAGGCAATCCTAACATTGTTTTAGAACCAGTTGTGACTAACCCATCACCGTCACAACCCCGTCAGACATCACCTAATGAAGATGCGCTTGCTGACTTCACCTCTGTCGTGCTAGCTGATACTGAAGATATCTGGAACCAAATTTTCCAAGAGCAGATTGGTCAAGATTATCCAGAGCCGACCTTGGTTTTATATTCTGGATCGACACAGTCTGCCTGCGGTGTTGGTCAAGCTGCCATGGGTCCGTTTTACTGCCCGGCCGATCAACAGGTCTATATCGACCTGAGTTTTTACAATGATCTTCGAAGCCGTCATCAGGCTCCCGGCGATTTTGCCCAGGCTTACGTCATTGCCCATGAGGTGGGGCATCATGTGCAGAATGTGCTCGGTATTTCTAATCAAGTGCGCCAACTTCAAGGGCGTGCCAGTAAGACTGAAGCTAACCAGTTATCAGTGCGTTTAGAACTTCAGGCTGACTGTTTTGCTGGGGTCTGGGCCAATCGTGCTGACCAGGCTCGTGACATTCTAGAAAGTGGCGATATTGAAGAAGCTCTAAATGCCGCTAGCCAAATTGGAGATGACCGCTTGCAGCAGCAGTCCCGTGGCTTTATCGTGCCTGAGTCGTTTACTCACGGTAGCTCTGCGCAGCGTGTGCGCTGGTTTAAGCAAGGCTTAGCCACCGGAGATATTGAACAATGCAATACGTTTGCAACTAACCAGATTTAAACTCACTGCTCTGCCTGAGTAGGACTTAGCAGATTTGAGCCGTATTCGTATTTCATCACTTAATCAACGGGGTACTGCTGCTCATTCAGGGGGGCAATGGTAGTTTGAGTTTGTAAAAATTTCTCTATTTCTGCTGCACCACTGGGACGGGCAAACCAATATCCCTGACCAAGATCACAGCCTATGTCCTGCAAAATTTTAGTTTGCTGAGCAGTTTCAATACCTTCAGCTACCACTTCCATGCCTAATGTATGGGCTAGATGAATGACTGTTTTCACGATTTCTGCCCGTTGGCCTGTATTTGGTTTGTCCAGATCACATATAAAAGATTGGTCCAGTTTTAATGTCTTAACGGGAAATCGATATAAATAGCTTAGAGATGAGTACCCTGTTCCAAAATCATCGATAGCTAGCTCAATTTCGCGATCGCGTAATGCTTCTAAAATTTCGATAGCTTCTGCTTCGTTTCTAATCAGGGAACCTTCAGTAATCTCAAGCTTGAGTGCCCCTCCGGGTAGTCCAGTATCTAACAACAACCGATCAATCTGCTCGATCAAGTCGTCTTGCATAAAGTGTTTGGCTGAAAGGTTAACACTGATTCTTGCCAGGGGTGTTATTAACCCTTGTTGTTTCCAAGTAATGAGCTGATGGCAGGCCAGTTTAAAGATAAACAAACTAATGGGAAAAATTAACCCTGTCTTTTCAGCAATTGGAATAAAGTTTCCTGGTGAAATCCAGCCTTGTGAGGGATGATGCCACCTCGCTAATGTCTCAAATCCTGTTATTTCTCCTGTCTTTAAAGAAATAATAGGTTGGTAGTACGGCAAGATTGGGCCTGGTTGCGGCTTTTTGAGAGAAAGTGTTTTAACTGTTTTAGCTAGCTCTGTTTGTAGCGAAAACTCAGCCACTGCCTCCAAGTGCATAGATGCGTTAAATACCTTATATCCGCTTTTTTCAGACTTGGCATGATACATTGCTGTATCCGCATCTCGGAGTAGATGTTCAGGTTTTTCATAGTTACGACTTTGATAACAAATACCTGCACTGACATCGATGAACAGTTCCATGTCATCAATTAGAAAGACTTCTTTGATGGCATCTCGAATTGTTTCAAATATTATGATTAAGTCTTGCTCATATTCAAAATCTTCGATTAACAAAGTAAACTCATCCCCTCCTAAACGCGCTACAAAAGAATGTTGAGGGATAACTTGTTGCAAACGTTGTGCCACTGAGAACAATAGCTGGTCACCAATGATATGACCTAGGGAATCATTGATGACCTTAAAGCGATCGAGATCTAAAAACAGCAACCCAAAGCGATGGCCTGACTCTGTTTGATTTCGGGCTAGAAGATCATAAATTTTTTGCATCAAAGATGCTCTGTTAGGCAGCTTGGTTAAGGGGTCATGGGTTGCGAGGTACAGTAGACGTTCTTGAGCAATCTGACGCTTTTCGACTTCTGCTCGCAGTTCTGCCGTACGTTGTTCTACCTTGAGTTCCAAGCTTGCATTAAGTTGCACAATTTCAGCCTGGCAAAATCGTAATGCCAGCTGATTTCGAATGCGTGCTAGTACTTCAGTAGGTTGAAAGGGTTTCGTAACATAGTCAACGCCGCCGACATCAAAAGCCTTGACTTTATCATCGGCTTCTCCCAAAGCACTTAGAAAAATAACTGGAATGTTCTGATGTTTTGCATCTTGCTTTAACAGGCGACAAACCTCATAGCCATCCATTTCAGGCATAAAAATATCCAACAGCACGAGATCAGGAGGATCTACTTTGATAGCTTTCAGGGCCATAGCCCCACTGATAGCGCAGCGCACCTTGTAGTGATTGAGGGTAAGTAGGTCAGATAAAACCCCTAAATTGTGAGGCTGATCATCAACAATGAGAATGTTGCCAATGCGCTCCTGTTTTTGACTATCCATAGGATATACACCCCAGAAAATTATTTAGCTATGCTTCTAATGCCTGGCTGATCTTGTCAAAGCGAAAACCGTTTACCCATGTTCGTAGCGTATAGGCGAGCTGGCTATCCTGTGATTCCAGGGTCTTGACGATCTCTAATGCCACCTCTTTGTCTAGACTGACAGCAGCAGCAGCAAGTTGCGATCGCACATCGTCTGAAAAATGCTGCAGTTGTTCAGCTACCGACTCTTCATCCAGCTCAATCGGCAAGGTATCAGCCTCTACAGTGGCCCCTTCCATGATGTCTACTTCTGTATCTTCGTAGATATACTCTACATTGAGATATTGCTGCAGTTTGTCAAACACCTCATGTTCTTGAAAGGGTTTTCTCACATAATCATCACATCCCACAGTTAATGCCCGTTGCCGATGCTCCTCAAAGGCAAAGGCAGTGAGCGCTAAAATCACTGTGACTGACTGTGGATCGTTGGTGCTTTGACGACTATGCTCAATCTCTCGGATTTGTTGCGTTGCCTCGTAACCATCCATAATTGGCATACGCATATCCATCCAGATTAAATCGGGTGACCACTCTTCCCAGATTTTCAAAGCAATCATGCCATTTTCGGCCTCACGTACATTGAAACCCACCAGTTCTAATAAACTGACCAGCAATCGACGACTTTCCAATACATCTTCTACGACGAGTAATCGATAATCAGGTTGATTAGCTGCTAAACCAACAACCTGACGCGGAGGCTGAGAGTTGTGGGCAATCGCACTGGCTGTAGCTGTTAAGACTGGTACCGTGAAACGAAAGGCACTACCTTCCCCCAGATTACTACTAACCTGGAGTTCTCCTCCCATTAGTTCAACGTATTTCCGACTAATAGGTAATCCTAGACCGGTACCTTGCTGAGCAGTTTTACCTACCTGGGTTTGGGTAAATGCTTCAAAAATTTTTGATAATGCATCTGGTTCAATGCCAGGCCCCGTATCTTCTACAGTGACCTGGAGAGTAGTTGCAGGTTGAGCCGCATCTAATGTGGCAACATCCGCTACTATCGTCAACGTTTGAGGGATTACTTCTGTATAAACACTTACTCCCCCATGCTGAGTGAACTTAATACCATTACCAATGAGATTAATCAGCACTTGCCGCAGTTTGCTCTCATCTGCCTCAATATATTGAGGCAGATTTGGCATATTTTCAAAAATCAAGGCAATTTTTTTCTCCTTGGCCCGTGGTTGAAACATTTGCCGAACGAGCTGTAACAAGTTGTGCAAATCAAAGGCGATGGGGGTGATAGAGGTTTGACCAGCCTCAATTTTAGACATCTCTAAAATGTCGTTAACCAAGGAAAGTAAATGAGTACCACTCTGGTGCACAATACTGACCGATTCGTGCTGCTTTTTATCCAGGGTTGGATCTCTCTCCAAAAGGTGTGCATAACCCAGAATCGCGTTGAGAGGGGTGCGTAACTCATGACTCATATTGGCCAAAAATTCACTCTTAGCTTGGCTAGCAGAAATGGCAGTATCACGCGCTTCAGCCAAACCTTTAAGAGTTTTCTGTAACTCTGCCGCCATCCGGTTGAGGGCACGACCCAACTGCCCAATTTCATCTGGGTATGACAAAGAGGCACGATGTTCTAGTTGACCACTTTCTAAAGCAGCAGCAAACTTGACGAGCTGTCTTAACGGCGTATGGACGGCTCGCTTAAAGACTATGAAAGTAATCACGGCTAGCAATAAACTGGCCGTAAACACAGCCATCAGTGTTGTTATGGCCGCACGCAGCAAATCATTATAAATAGCGCGACTCGAATAACCGATTTTGACGACCCCGATGGAGCGTTCTGCTACAACAATTGGGAGTTCCAAAATCCGAATACCATCTTGCTGATCGATGCCCTCAATAACTGACAATATCTGATTACCCTCATCGTTGAGAGAGACAGTAATTTTGTCGACCAAGGGGTCTTGTCGATTTAAATAGCGAGTTAACGCTGCGCCATTTGCATCTAAGATGACGCAGTAAATAATATCTATGTCTTTTGAAGTTTGACGAACTAAGGTTTCTAAATATAAAAAGTCCAGATTAACAATGGCTTCTGGTGCAACTTCACTTAAAAATTGTCCCTGAGTATAGGCTTTTTCTTCCAATGCGTTGATCTGACGCCTATAGTTACTAGCCATCTGCACGGCTCCAACTACGCTTTGTGACAGTAAAACTGCGGTACTTGCAATCATCAAGTACCGCAGAGCTAAATTTTTGTGTAATGTTGTTTTAAGCGCTTTAAGTAGGGATTGCATAGTTCTTTTGAAGTTGCGGCACTACTCAGGCGCATTAAGGTCTGTCCCATTCGCTTCAGAGGCATCCCAACTACGTAGTTTCAAGGATTCGATCAGTTCATTTAGTAAGGAATAGTCTACTGCAGGGACAAAACCATCTGCTCGTAATGCTTGTAGAGCCTCATGATCGGTAGGTATATCAAGTAACGCTGTTTGGACATCTTTTGTCAGGGCTGGATCAGTATTGGGTAAAGCGGCAATAGGCCATTCTGGATAGAGGGCAGTCGTATGAGAGTAGAAGAAATCGTCTGCTTGAGGATCAATAATACGGACCTCATCCAAACTACTAATTAGTTCCTTATCCACCATTTTCTCCAACTGACCAGTGCGGATAAATCCAACATCAATGGAACCATTTAAAACAGCCAAAACAATATTATCCTGGGATTTATTTTCAACAAAACTAGCAAAGTCTAGATAAGGGTCAATGCCGTTTTGAAGCAGGTGATATATCTGAAAAGTACAACCTGCGGCAGCGGTTTGAAAGGCAACACAAGCAGCTCGTTTTCCTTTCAGGTCAGTTAAGGTTTGAATATTGCTATCGCTATCAACAATAATCAAACCGCTAAACTGAGCTCCTGTTTTAGGACGGGTATGGGTGACCAAAAATTCAGTGTCGTATAATCGCTGAATTTGTACAGCTGCCAAGGGATTATTGGTCGTAAAGTCTAATTTCTCCTGGGCCACTTGGGTAAATTGACTTTCTTGGGATAGAACAACAATTTCTACAGGACGTCCCAAAGTTTCACTTAAATAGTCCATTAGAGGGCCATAGCGTTCGCTAACAGAAACTGCGCTATCAATCGCTAGAACGCCAAAGTTAACTGGAGTGCCTCGCACTGAGGTTTCCGTCTTGGGAGGTACTTGATTATCTATAGATTCCTCCGGTATGCCCTGACCGCAAGCTAATAAAAACAGCGGACTACATAGTGCTAGTGACGATAGAGCTAAGGATGGCAGGAAACGCATAGTCCAATCCTATAGAGCATTAAAGTTAAATAATATACCAACGGCTTTAAGACTGATTTGTTATTACTTCATCAGTCATAACAGTTGCTACGCCCAGCCTCTCAGAATATTGAGTGGGTTCCATCGTCTCAGAAGTATGGCTGCGATGGTAGTGTATGTCTTTTGATAGAGTAGCTTAACTGCCTTAGCAAGAGTTTGGCCTAATCTGACAAATGTCTGATCTATTCATGCGGAACTTCAAAAATAGATTGACAAGAATCACCAATTCTTAACCGAAAAGTAACGCGGGAAAATTTAGTTCAGTATCTTACAAGCTTGATCAGGAGCAGGTTTAGGAGAATACTCCATGCCAACTCTCAATTACGTAAAAACACTGACTCAATGCAAACAATAAAACATCAGATATTGCTGAAAAAAAGTTTTACGTAGAAACTCGCAGAGCTGGCCAGAACTTAAATTTAACAAGAAGATAATCAGTATACGGAAGTCTTTTTACAGTCAGTGAATTTATCAATAGTGTAGTGACATTTGATACTCTTCACTGACATGGCTAAACCTCTTCCCATCCTAAAAGCTGCGATCGCAGCCACAACATTCCTCACAGTTGCTTCTACCATTGCACCTGCCCAAGCCGACATCAAAGTTCTCGACTTTGAGACCGACGCCTCTGGCAATGCCCTAAGTGGCGGCACCCAAGTTGACAGTCAATGGGCTGATTGGGGCCTAAGCATCACCGGCAAAAACTATAGAACCGGTGATAACAATGCGCCTCTGTTGCTTTATGACACAACCACATCAGGGGCTGACAATGATCTACGCACCGGCGCTACCTGGGGCACTCCCAACCAAGGCAATGCTCTAATTATTCAGGAATACAACAACGGCAGTTACAACCTGGATACGCCTGATGATGAGGCAAAAGGGGGACATGTCTGGTTCAACTTTGACCAAGAAGTCGGGTTTAACAAGTTTTCGCTTCTCGACATTGACGATAACTTTGGTACAAAATCTGGCACTCAGGTTCGCGTGCTTGGGAAAGATGCTGACAACAACACAGTCCTCAATATCAATGTCGATAACCTAATTAAGCGGTTTGCCGCTGAATATGACGATCCAGACCATTCCTTGAGTCAAGGCCAATCCCTTACCCACGCCTATAAGAATGGTTTAGGTGAGTATGTTGACGTGACCATCACCCAGGTAGGAAATAAGCGTGACGACAACTCTATGTTCAAATTTGAGCTAGATGAAACAGCCGTAGAGCGCATCCAGTTCCGTTACAGCGGCGTAAGCGGCGCAATTTCAGGACTCGAGTGGGATGACTTTTCCGAAGAACCACCCCAACTCCCTGAACCCTCTGTCGGACTTGGCTTACTCATGATGGGTGTCGCTGGCGCTCGTAAATTCCTAAAAGCGCAATAGCATTATTCCGTCAGCGCCCCACTGCACTAATCAAACGTAACAACACTACGGATGGACGCCCCCTCGTGCATGACATCAAAGGCCGTATTAATTTGTTCTAGAGGAAACGTATGGGTTATCAAGTCATCAATGTTAATCTTGCCATCCATATACCAATCCACAATTTTAGGAACATCCGTACGGCCTTTAGCACCACCAAACGCTGTGCCTCGCCAAACACGCCCTGTCACCAACTGAAAAGGACGTGTCGCAATTTCCTCGCCAGAACCAGCGACACCAATAATAATGCTTTCGCCCCAACCCTTGTGGCAGCTTTCTAAAGCTTGGCGCATGACATTGACATTGCCAATACATTCAAAGGTGTAGTCCGCACCTCCCTTAGTCAAATCCACAAGATACGAGACTAAATCACCCTCAACGTCTTGTGGATTCACAAAGTGAGTCATACCAAATTTTTCAGCTAGAACCTTTTTGCCAGGGTTAAGGTCTACGCCGACAATCATGTCTGCCCCAACTAATCGACACCCCTGGATAACATTGAGCCCAATCCCTCCCAGACCAAACACAATAACGTTGGCACCAGGTTCTACCTTGGCTGTATTAATCACAGCGCCAATGCCTGTCGTCACACCGCAGCCGACGTAGCACACCTTATCAAACGGCGCATCTTCACGAATTTTCGCCAGAGCAATCTCAGGCACAACCGTATAGTTGGCAAATGTCGATGTGCCCATATAGTGATAAATCGGCTCATTATTAAGCTTAAAACGGCTGGTCCCATCGGGCATTAGCCCACGGCCTTGGGTGCTCCGAATAGACTGACATAGGTTGGTTTTACCGCTTAAACAGTACTCACAGGCCCGACATTCGGGCACGTATAGAGGAATGACGTGATCGCCAGGCTTAAGGCTTTTAACGTCGGCACCTACGTCTACGACGACACCAGCACCTTCGTGCCCCAAGATGGCTGGGAATAAGCCTTCTGGATCTTTGCCCGAAAGAGTATAAGCATCGGTATGGCAAACCCCTGTAGCCTTGATCTCGACCAATACCTCACCCGCCTTAGGGCCATCCAAGGTTAAGGTTTCTATAGTCAAGGGCTGTCCCGCCTGGTAGGCAACAGCGGCTTTTACATCCATACATCCATACCCCTGAACAATTACCACTGTCAGAGTAAAGGATGTTCTTAATGGTTTATCAAACTGTTATTTAACCGTAAAGAAACGCTACGAGAATTTATCCGGGCCGGAAATCACATCCACACCTGAGTGCCCGCTACGGTAAACATACATTCCCAGATATGGAAATGTTGGCTGAGGCATTACCTAATCCACCCAGCCAATATCATCATCAGAGAGCATACTATTTTGCTCTCCACGCTGAATTGCATACTCTGGAATCGCTTTGTATCCCCTAGAACGATTTCTCAAGCTCAGCGTATTTCGATTGGTCGCGAGATCAGCACCATGGACCACTTTGGGCGATGATTCTTCTGCCTTAGGAGCGTCTTCTTTTTGAGCCGTAATCTTCCGAATAGTTTCTTTAGCCGTTTCTAGCTCTTCCTTGGCCTGAGCAAGTGCCTCAGTCTTTTCGGCTGTGGTCTTTTGAGAAGCTTCTAATTCATCTTTCAGCTCAAAAATCCTAGATTGATGCGTCTTAATATCATCCTGTAACCCAGAAATTTGGTCCTTGGCCTGTTTCAGTGATGCTTCTAAGTTAGCTATCTGCTTCTCAAGATCATTATCGCTGCTAGTCTTTGCATCTGTCTGTTTAGCCGTACTTGAGGCTTTAGTCGTACGCTTCCTTGTCCGGTTGGCACCAGACGAGGCCTTCTTGGCTGTGCCAGTATTACTAGTCTGAATTTTCTGAGTGTCTTTTTCTGCTGGTTTTGCTGCAGTTTCGTTATTTTTTTCGACTTCTTCTTTAAGCAGGTCGGCAATGCGTTTTTTCGTCATAATCTTTTCCAGTCCCTTAGGACTTCAGCGGCAACTCGATAGTAATCGGCCTGCGCCTCTTGAGCGTTTGGCCCCTTCCATTGACTAATAGCGCAACCTTCCATAACAGCTCGTTCGTGGGCTTTGTAAGTTCGTATATAGGTTTGAAAAGCCGAAATATCTAACTTTTCCAGCATGGTTTGAGCTTCTTGCGCTTCCTTTAAACTACGGGAATCAACCTTTGTCAGCAATACCCGATGAAAAATTCCAGAGGGCTGAACAACGGTTTTGACGGTATTGATTAAAGCAGTGACATCCATCGGAGCTGGCGGCGTCGGTAGTAGTAGATAATCTGCCAGATCAAGCACCGCCTGTAAGGATTGGGAGTGTAACGAGGGCGGAGTATCCACCACGATTAGCTCATAATCGTCAATGGCTTTGAGTTTTTCCAACATACTGATGTCAGTTTCATGGGAAAAGTCGAAGGCCTGGTGCATCCGTTCAAGCCACCATGTAGCAGACCTTTGAAGGTCAATATCGAGCAGCAGAACCCGCCTATCTTCTGCAAAGATGGCCGCTAAATTAACGGCGGTGGTTGTTTTTCCCACCCCCCCTTTACCGTTCATTACCACTAGTAATTTGGGTGGAGGATCTTGCTTTTGCTTTATCTTAGCCACGACTCATTACAGCAATACAACCCTAATATTTGAGTTCTAGCCCAACTACAGTTCCCTTCAATTTTGCCGACGGCGAACGCCAGCGCGAATGAGGGTAGTTGAGATTTCGATCACCTTGATAATGACAAATAGCAATTAAGTACCGTCTCTATACCTCAGCTTTTCGGCCATTGTAAAGACTCATAGCACGTTCAATGCCTTTGCGCAGACTAAACTCTATCGCTTCTTCTGCCAATCTAATGGCAGCATCCATAACTTTACGTTCGTCAGGCGCAAATTTTCCAAGGACATGGCCCACAACAGCTTGATTTGCCTGATTTCCAGAGTTATCTACCCGACTAATGCCCAGCCTCAATCGAGGAAAATCTTGAGTCCCTAAATGGGAAATTATTGATTTCATACCATTGTGACCACCGGCAGACCCCGACAGCCTCAGCCGTAATTTCCCAATGGGTAAATCCATATCATCATAGATAACCAACACATCATTGGGAGTAAGTTTATACCAGTCCACCAGCGATCGCACTGATTGCCCAGAACGATTCATATAAGTTGCTGGTTTTAGTAAGATTAAACGCTCACCAGAAGCAGAGCGAGTCTCCCCTGCAATACCTTGAAATCGTTTATTTTCGGCTAGCTGGATAGACCAGACCTTGGCAAGCGCATCAATCACCTCAAAGCCAATATTGTGCCGCGTCCGCTCATACTTTTTACCAGGATTGCCTAACCCAACCAGTAGCTTTGGTGTAGGTAGAGAGTCAGTCTCTGTCGTTACCATACGAGTGCTTCAAAGTTTCGATCACTGCTAACTAAGCAGTTTCCTCTGTCGTAGCATCCGCCGTTTCCTCCTGGCTGCTGTCCTGATTATCAGAATCAGGCTTCAGGGCCTTTGGCTCTGGGGTTTCAAGGGTAGCCTTAATGGGTTCTGTGACCGTTTTTTCGATGCGAGCGGCTTCCTTCTTAAATTCGTCCTCAAATTCCTTAGAAGCATCTTGGAAGCCTTTAATGGCTTTGCCAAGGCTACGGCCAATTTCAGGTAACTTTTTAGGGCCAAATACCAACAGGGCCACCATCATGATGAGCGCCATCTCTGGCAGACCAATGCCAAAAATATTCATTACAGGTTAATTTTTCCGCTGACGTTGATTTATGCAAACCATTATTGGAGAGCTATTTTGAACGAGGTACTGGCTCACTTTGAAACTACTGAAACAGTACTAGCAAAGGGGACAGGCCAAGACAACCCATCCCCTAAACAAGCGTGCAAGCTTTACAACACTGACCCGATAAATCAGTTCAATATTGATGCATTGATGAACCTGGCTTAAAAGCTTAGGCCACGCCAATCAACATCAACACCCTGAATCTGAATTGACTGATTGTAAAGTTGCAAAATGATCAGTAGGAAGACAAGGAAAAGTGCCATAAATACTCCCATTACGGGCGTAGTACCCCAGCCAGGAGTAACTTTACCGTATTCAGAGTTCAAAGGCTTGAGCAGGTTTCCCAACCGAGTTTGCTGTGCCATGTCTTGTATATACCTTAAGGTCACTTTATATTCTGTAATATCATAGATTTTACATCCTCTAAGCCTTAAACGATCCTATGGATTCTGCAACAGTTCTTATTATTTCAGTTGGCGCTATTGTTATTGCCTTTACTGGGTTGGCTGTCTATACCGCATTTGGCCCTCCTTCTAAGCAGTTGGCCGATCCGTTTGATGATCATGAGGACTAAATAGATTTTTGAAAAATGTGTGCAAATTATTTAGTTAGGGTCGCATTGTCAGTGAACTGCTCCAGTGGTGTGCCTGATATCGATTATGAGCACTGGGTTGCAGTAATCTCATACTGCGGTGGCGATACTTCTAAGTGGTGATAGAATTAGGTGCTCTGGGTGAGTAGATGGTTTAGATTCATCTACTCCAGCACTTCCTAAACTAGGAGTGCTTACTCGGTGCAAAAGACATGTAGATATTTCGGAAAGACCGTTTCAACAAAAACTATGATCAAATTGCGACTGAAGCGCTACGGCAAAAAGCGTGAGGTGAGTTATCGGATTGTGGCTATGAATAGCCGAGACCGCCGTGACGGTCGTCCTCTAGAAGAGCTAGGGTTCTATAATCCTCGCACTGACGAAACGCGTTTGGAGGTGCCTGCTATTGTCAAGCGCCTTCAAGAAGGTGCACAACCCACAAAAACTGTGCAGCGTATTCTTGAAAAGGCTAACGTATACGAGCAACTCAAGGCTTAGCCTAAACATTGATCATCCTTGGCCATGGCTGCTTAGTAGACAAGTTTTTCTGCAGGCGTTACCTCAAGAATAAACTCCTTAGAGTTAATGTTTGCTGTACATGCTGCTGGATTTTAGAAGGTGACTAATGTGCCCGATTTTGAAGCCTTAGTTCGATTTCTAGTAACTCCCTTTCTGGAGTCGCCTGATGCGTTGAGATTAGACTTTGAACCACTGTTAGATGGTCAGCGTCTCTGGATTCGGGTTGCCTTTGATGGTGAGGACAAAGGCCGTGTTTTTGGACGCGGTGGTCGTAATATTCAGGCAATTCGGAAAGTTTTAAAGGCAACAGGCTCGTTGCATAACTGTTCGGTACACCTGGATGTGTACGGCGAATCTTCCCACGAATCGAGTGCGGGTGGTTCTGATCGAGGCCGTCCACGCGGTGGTCGTGGAGGAGGTAGCGGTCGCCCTCGTCGTGGAGGGGGTGGTCGTTCAGGCCCTCACAAAAGTCCTAGACGTAAGCATAGTCAAGATGACGCATAGCTGATGTCTGGCCAGGCAAATAGTGTTCATTAACGCATAGGCCCTAGGCATAGAGCAAAAAGCATTTGTCATCTGTTGCGGCAGAATTAGTCCGTTGTATGGAAGGTGCCTTCACATTTGAATTTGATTCGGCTGAGCAGGCAATGGCAATGGCTGGGTATCAGGAAGATGCTGTTAAAAAGCTATCTCAGCAAACGGGTGCCAAACTGGTTATGCGCGGTACCACCCTCTTGATATCAGGTACACCAAATCAGATAGAACGATCTAAGCGCCTGGTTGAATCCCTCAATACCATTTGGTCCCAAGGGCAACCTGTCTCAGTCGCTGACGTTATGACTGCGATCCATGCCCTTGATACTCATCGGGAAGATGACTTGGGACAGCTTCATGGTGATGTCATTGCCCGTACCCGCCGAGGGGAAACTATTCGAGCAAAAACCTTTCGTCAGCGCAAGTATGTAGGTTTTTTGCGAAATAATGACCTGATTTTTTGTACTGGACCTGCGGGAACTGGCAAAACGTTTTTGGCTGCGATGGTTGCTGTTCAAGCGATTCTTGAGCAGCGGTATGAGCGATTAGTGTTGACCAGGCCTGCGGTTGAAGCCGGTGAGCGTTTAGGGTTCTTGCCAGGGGATTTACAGCAGAAAGTTGATCCTTATTTGCGTCCGCTGTACGATGCGCTGCATGAGCTGATTGACCCGGAGCGTATTCCTGGTCTGATGGAGCGTGGCATTATTGAGGTGGCACCGTTGGCCTACATGCGAGGTCGTACCTTGAGTAATGCATTTGTGATTTTGGATGAGGCTCAGAATACAACGCCTGCACAGATGAAAATGGTTTTAACACGCTTGGGGGTCAAATCCCGCATGGTGGTTACCGGTGACATTACACAAACAGATTTACTGAATGAGCGGCAATCAGGTTTATCCATGGCTATGAAGGTGCTTAAGGGCGTTGATGGTATTGCATTTTCTGAACTGACGAAGGCTGATGTAGTGCGCCATCCTTTGGTGCAGCGAATTGTAGCGGCATATGAGAAATATGAGATGTAATTTGGAGATAATATCTCCGAATTATTATGCTCTACATCCTTTTCATCTGAATGTTGGACGGTACTGAAGGCAGTATTGATTATGGCTATTCTCCATGGCAGTTGGCTCCAAAAACAGCAGCGTTTTTTTGTGTGGGCTGAAACATGGCGTAGGCTCGAAACAACTGATGATGGCTGGACGGTGGCAAGCCATCCCTATTGCTTAAGTCAGGATGAATTTAAATCGTTGATCGCTGAGACCAGTCAATGGGATTTAAGTCTATTGACAGAACGGATTCAGTCTCGTTGGTGTGATCAAGGGCTGGCGGTGCCAACAGTACTGACCAGTGAGCAAATATACCCGCAGCTATCTGGCCAAGCTCATCCTCAGGATTCAGAGACTGAGCTTTATCCTTGGAGAGTCTCTGGAATAGCGATGCCTGCGGCATCGGCTTTAAAGTTTTTAACAGGGTTACCGCTCGGTACTGATGCTGGTTTTGTGGGAGGAGATCTACGTTACTGGTCCCATATGACTCGCTGGAGTCTGGACCTGATGGCTCGTGGCAAGTTTGTGCCTGCGGTGAGTGCTGATGGCAGTGGTGCGATCGCGGCCTGGCAACTATTGCTTAATAGTGCTGTCGATCAGGCTCGCTTACGTCAATTTTCTGACCGCATGCCCTTAGTATGTCGTCTCTATCAAACCCTGAAAACACAGGCCCAACCAGCATCCAAAACTAAAACGACGAAGCGGAAAACCACTAAAACAGCCAAAAGTAAAACTGCTAAAGCCAGTACAGCCGCTCTCCCAGACATCCCCGTCGCGATTGATTTTCCAGTCCCTTCGTCTCCGCTGCTCCAGAATTTTTTAGGGAATGTGGTGTCTGCGAAGGTACGCGAACTATCCCAGACCCAACCACTGCCAGCCACCGCTCCCCTCAGTAAAGAATTACCGCTGCGTGAATGGGTCGGTGGGCTGACGCAAGATAAGAAAAAACAGTTTGAATCTACGCCAGCGGGATTAGTTCGCCTTAATGAAGCCCTCAATACTTGGAAATCTCCATTACAGAATTTAGCGGCTGATACCCTAGATTCACTGCATGTGGGATTTCGCCTATCGCCCCCACCGACAGGGGACATGAATTGGACCTTGCACTATGGTTTAGAAGCCGCTGACGATAAAGTCTTTTATCTGGATGCCCAAACCATCTGGCAACATCCTGTTGACCAACTAGACTATCGTGGTCGTACAGTAGAAGGCCCCCAAGAAAAACTATTAGCCGGTCTCGGACGAGCTGCACGCCTGTGTGCTCCCATTAAACAAACCCTGGGTGAGCCGAGCCCCAGTGCCTGCATCCTCGATCCAATTCAGGCCTTCGAATTTATTAAAGCTACAACTAATCGTCTACAAGACAATGGGTTTGGGGTAACGTTACCAGAGAACTTGGTGGACCCTAGCAAGGCCAGTGCTAGCCGACTAGGTCTGAGGGTTAAAGCGATGGCTCCGCCTCGTAAGCAACAACGCCTGGGCTTGCAGAGCTTGCTCAATTTTGATTGGGAGCTCTCCATTGGTGGCCAAAATGTCAGTCAGAGCGAATTTGAACAGCTGATTTCCCAGCAGACACCCCTGGTGGAAGTCAATGGTCAGTGGGTAGAGTTGAGGCCTCAAGATGTAAAAGCCGCTCAATCATTTTTCACCAGTCGGCAAACTAAAAATAAGCTGTCTGTCGAGGAAATTTTGCGCATCAGCAGCGGTGATGGGCAGCTAATTGATAAGTTACCGGTGGTTGCCTTTGAAGCATCGGGCAAGTTAGATGAACTCATTACCACCTTAACCACAGGCAATCAAAGTCTCGAAGAGATGACAGAGCCTGAGGGGTTTAAGGGTAAGCTCCGTCCCTATCAAGCCAGAGGCGTTTCCTGGCTTTCCTTTTTAGAGCAATGGGGTTTGGGCGCTTGCCTGGCCGATGATATGGGCTTAGGTAAAACTATTCAGTTTATTGCTTTTTTACTGAGCCTAAAGCAACAAGATATTCTCACCAAGCCCGTATTACTTGTTTGCCCCACATCAGTATTGAGCAACTGGCAGCGAGAAGTGAAGCGGTTTGGGCCAAAATTGACAACGCTGATCTACCACGGTGACAAGCGTCCCAAGGGAGCAATGTTCGTCAAACAAGCCAAAGCAATAGATTTAATCATCACGAGCTACACCCTGGTCTATCGAGACCTGAAAGAATTAAAGCGCGTGGAATGGCAGGGAGTGGTGCTTGATGAAGCTCAAAATATTAAAAATTCCGATGCTAAACAATCCAAGGCAGTGCGAGAGCTAGAGAGTGATTTTCGCATTGCGCTCACAGGTACCCCAGTGGAAAACAGACTGTCTGAACTCTGGGCCATTATGGACTTTTTAAATCCTAACTATCTGGGACCCAAAAACTTTTTCCAACGACGGTTTGCGACGCCCATCGAACGCTATGGGGATACCGATTCATTACGGACATTACGAGGTCTGGTACAACCTTTCATTTTGAGACGGTTGAAAACCGATCGTAGTATTATTCAGGACTTGCCCGAGAAGCAAGAAATGACGGTTTTCTGTGGCCTGTCTGCTGAACAAGCACGTTTGTACCAAAAAGCCGTGGATGAGGCGTTGGCTAATATTGATGAGGCTGACGGAGTCAAACGTCGGGGCATGATTCTAGGCTTACTAGTTAAGCTGAAGCAAATTTGTAATCATCCAGCCCAATATTTAAAGCAGTCATCTTTAGGTAAACAGCGTCGGTCTGCTAAGCTACAGCGTCTGAATGAAATGCTTGAAGAGGTAATTTCAGAAGGTGATCGTGCGCTCATTTTCACTCAGTTTGCAGAGTGGGGCAACCTATTGCAAGCACACCTCAAAGAACATTTGAGGGAAGATGCCCT
>JAHQVZ010000376.1 GCA_019634055.1 Leptolyngbyaceae cyanobacterium MAG.088 | reverse complement strand
TTATACCAGCAAAGACGGCACCCGTGTACCCATGTTTATCACCCATAAAAAGGGCCTCACTCCTAATGGAGAAACTCCAACGCTGCTCTATGGGTATGGTGGTTTTAATATCTCTCTAAGCCCTAGTTTCTCGGTTAGTAATCTGGTGTGGCTAGAAATGGGCGGCATCTATGTCGTAGCTAACCTGCGCGGTGGTGGTGAGTATGGTGAAACCTGGCATCAGGCAGGGACCAGGCTCAATAAGCAAAATGTCTTTGATGACTTTATTGGTGCGGCTGAATGGTTAGTTGACAACAAATACACGACACCTAAAAACTTGGCCATTATGGGCGGTAGTAACGGCGGGCTTCTGGTTGGTGCATGTATGATCCAACGGCCTGACCTGTTTGCAGCAGCACTACCGGCTGTGGGTGTGATGGATATGCTCAGGTTTAATCAGTTCACCATTGGCTGGGCCTGGGAGAGTGACTATGGCTCACCGAAAAATTCTGAAGAATTTGCCGCCTTGTACGCCTATTCTCCGTTGCATAATCTCACTCCGGCTAGCTATCCGGCCACGTTAATTACCACTGCCGATCATGATGATCGGGTGGTGCCAGCCCACAGCTTCAAGTTTGCAGCACAGCTACAGGCCGTTCATCAGGGAGATAATCCAGTAATGATCCGCATTGATACCAAAGCCGGTCACGGTGCCGGTAAACCAACGGCCAAAATTATTGAGGAAGTAGCTGACAAATGGGCGTTTCTAGCAAAGACGCTGGATGGAGAGGGAAAGAGTTTAAAGGTATGAATGATAGCGTCTACATGTGGCACCAGGTAAGAATTTTTACCAGATTTTTGCCATTTCGAGTTCAAACATTGGCATTTCGGGTGCACAGTTAACAGATTCAGGATTTTCTAAAATCTCTGTTACCTGTTCAGGTCGATAAATGTGAACTTTGCGTTTTTTTCTATCAATTAACAATCCCAATCGCACCCCATTGGCAATATATTCCTCCATCTTCTCTTGTAAATTAGCTAATGTATCACTGCTAGACCGTAGTTCTACAACAAAATCAGGAGCAATCGGTGCAAAGGATGCCTGTTGTTCAGGTGTCAACGCATTCCAGCGGTTAGCTAAAATCCAAGCCGCATCTGGAGAGCGAGTGGCTCCATTGGGTAGGGTAAACCCTGAGCTAGAGTCAAAGGCTTCTCCTGTTTCGTCAGATTCAGACCAAATATATAGCTGTCCGAAGATTCTGCCATTGCGGTTGCCAGTATCCGAAAAGGCTGGAGGCATAACGATTATTTCTCCGTTGGCATTCCGCTCGATGCGTAAATCGGGATTCGTCTGACAAAATTCATAAAACTGTTGATCGCTCATCTTCTCAAGAGTCGTTAGCGAAGATAAGTTAATTGGCACCGCTGCCTGTACAGATTTAACCAGCAGGTTCGTCATACCCAACTCTATCCAAGGAGGTTTTTCTAATTATAACTAAGTGCCTCTAGCACTTAACTAAGTGCCTCTAGCACTAGAGCACAGCGTCTAATCGGTCGGCGTAGCCGGTCATTTCCACGTAGCCTTTGGCATTTACAAGGTGATCTGCCAGGGTGCCTGTGAAGCTAACGGCCCCTTCCCAGTAGGTTCTAGCAAATTCCAGTTCCTGATTGGGCATTAGTGGTTTACCATCCAGCACCAGGTTTAGCTTGGGAATCTCAATATGCCACCGGGCAGGATAGTTTGCCTTACTGATGGGACTTTGCCAGGTATCGAGTACATCGATTTTCCAGTCGGTGTGGTTAAGGGTTTGGGTTTTTCCGTTGGCGCTAATGTATTTACCTGCAGACACATCGGCGATGTCTCCATTATCTAACCGTAGTCCGTAAAGCATTAACGCAGACCCATCATCTAGCTGTAGTGAAAACCAGTCCCAGCCTACGGTGCCAGGGCTCAGGGCACTGGTGGAATACTCATGGTCTTTCCAGGTGAGACCGCTGACGTTAAAAGACTCATCGGCTACGGTCACTGTCCCCTGGGCCTGTTGTTGCACAATGGAATAATAATAGGACGCATTCCCTGCCTCTGGCCCCTTTTTACTGTAGCCACGATCGCCCTGCAGGACTGGCGGTAGGGTTTCCGTCAGGGTTAAATCCAGAGAGACATCATCCGCATTAGCAACCAGGTGGACCTTGCCTGGTGCTACTTCTGTTGCCGACCAGTTTTCTAACCAAACCCGGTAAGGCTGAGCTTGAGCACCAGACAACGCCGCCGACTGACGGCTAAACCGCTCATGGGGGTAAAACGTTTGGTTCTCAATATCACTAATGGTGAAATGAGAGAAATAAATTTGGTTAGATCGCCAGTCTGAAGCATTTTCAACGGTGGCTGTTTCTGGCGTTAGCGCCCGCCGAAAGAATGTGAGCTGATAGCCAAACTCTCTCCCAGATTCAGTTTCTAAATTGCCGGTATAGTACCACCACTCCGTTTGATAGTCCTCGTGGGGGCCAAGATCTTGAGGGAATTTCAAGGTTTTAGGGTCTGTTACTCGAGCAAATCTGGCTGAACTCTCGGCCTTCTGGGCCGTCAACCATTCTACAGAGGCCTTGCCGCTATTGGTGATACCCGGTCTGGGCCACAGGGCAACAAGAAGGATCAGGGCGATGGAGAGTATGATGAGCGGAAGGCGTTTCATAAAGAGAGTTAGAAATGATCTAATGCGATAAAGTTTTATGCATAAAGTAGTTTTTTACTCGTCGTCTAAAGCTTTGGACCTAAACAAGTTCACTTTGTTTACTCCTCCCGAATGGCTGTTGCCACTACCATCTTGCTTAACCGCCATGCTGGATATACCCCCGCCAACAGGGCCGCTACCACCGCCACAATCCAGGCTTGCCAAAAATATCCCGGTTCAATCTGCATCTGCAGGGTCCACCCAAAGGAGCGCACATTGATCACATAGATTAAAATCCAGGCCAGTACATAGCCCAGGGGCATGGCAAAAAAGCCCGCTAAGCTGCCCATAATGCCAGTCTCTAACAAGGTTAGCTGCCACATTTGTAAGGGCGTCATACCATTGGCCCGCAAAATCCCTAATTCTCGGGTGCGCTCTAGCTGTAGGCTCATCAACGCACTGAGTACACCAATAAAGGCAACCACCACCGCCAGCAGCCGTAATGCCCCGGTAATAGCAAACGTGCGGTCAAAAATTTCTAGCGAACCCTGGCGCAAATTGCGATTAGACTGAGCCACTAAATCTTGTCGGCCCTTAAAGGTTTGTCGCAGTTGAGACACCACATCATCAACAGCAACACCCGGTTTCACAAACAGCCCCAAAGAGGCAATACTCGGGTCCTGCCAGGTTTCTAGATAGAGGTCATTATCTAACAAGATTGTGCCCCGGTCTGATGAATAGTCGTAGAATACGGCCACCACTGGAAATGTTATTGGTCCCTGGGGAGACTCCAGGGTGACTGTTTTTGGTGGTTCAGAAACACCAGCCCGCAGCATCAGCGCTTCTGATATAATCACCCCTTCACCGGCATCCAGCTGGGGCCAGGGATCTTTCACATCGTCACGAATCCAGGCGTAGGGGCGGTTGCCGTCAGATACATCGCCATCGGCAGAGATTAACTTAGCCGAGCGATTTACCGAGCGTTCAGACACGTCAACAGCGTCACGGTTAAAGGCAATCACCTCCACATCGGTGTCGTTGTAAGTAACAATATGGTCGATTTCGGGCCAGGTATAGGCTTCTTGCACAACACCAGGGTCTACGCTACCTAAAACGCGGTTAGCTGTTGTACTTGGGGGGGTTACATAAATGTCGGCCTGCAAGGTCTGGTCTAGCCATTGCACCACGGTAGTTCTAAAAGAACCCACCATAACCGATACACCAACAATTACTGAGACTGCCACCATTAAAGAGGCAATGGCAATGGAGGTGCGACTTAAGGATCGAGAGATATCGCGCGGGGCCATCTTGCCCAGCATTCCCATCAGGCTGTTGAGTATGGGCGATAACCCTTGCATTAACAATGCCGTCAGGGGCGGTGTTAATAAGGCTGCCGCCAACAAAATGGCGAACAAACCGCTAAAGGCAATTACCAGGCCGCCATTTTTGATGGTCAATAAACCAATGCCACCAATGGTGAACAGCCCCCAGGCCAATACTAACCAGGGCAAAATCTGTTGCACCTTGCCCTCTAATGTGGAGCGTTTCAGACTGCTGTTGGGCGACGTGCGCATGGCCTCAATCGCCGGAATTAGTGAGGCAAACAAAGCGGCAAAAATGCCGATGGCCATGCCCTTGAGCAGGGTAAAGCTGCTGAGACTAATGTCGCGCACATATACGACAAAATAAAAGTCATTAATGCTCTGGGTAATCAGCCCCACAATGCTGTGGCCGAGCAACACCCCTAACCCTAAGCCAAGGATAGAGCCGACAATACTGAGCACCAGCGACTCACCCAAAATTAGCTGAAAGAGCTGCCCCTGGGTAACCCCTAAGCACCGCAACGTGCCAAATAACTTGCGCCGTTGAATGACGCTAAAGGTGACGGTGTTGTAGATCAAAAACATGCCGACCACAAGGGCCAGTAAACTCAGGGCCGTCAGGTTTAGCTCAAAGGCAGCGGTCATTTGCTGCACTGCATTTTTCTGGGCCTGGGCTGTTTCTAGCTTGAGGCCGTCGGGCAGCATCGCTTGAATGGGTTCAAGGTCGGCATCGCTATCTGCAATCAGATCAATATGACTCAAGTGCCCCTGCATGCCCAATACTTCCTGGGCTGAGGCAATGTCGGTAAATAGCACATTGCTCAAGGCATCACGGGTGAGGGCATTGGCCGGTTGTAAAATGCCCACTACACGGGCATACAGGGGCTGGCCCGCCAGGGTTAATGTCAGCCGATCACCCACCTGCACACCATATTCAGCCGCGGTATCCTGGGCCAGAATCACTGTATCGGGCTCTGTTAGAAAGGCCGTCAGCGCCTCAACGCCCTGACCTGAGTCACCGTCAGAATCACCACTCAAATAGCTACGAAACGGAGCCTCGGCAAAAAAGTCCACACCCACCAAACGCATGGGTTGGCGATCTAAATCTTCTGCGACCACATAGCCTTCGACAATGGGGGCAGAGCGGGTATAGCCCAGTTCGGCACGCAGGTCACGGTAGACTGACTGATCAATGCCGATGGGGGAAATGGCCTCAATGCGGTGGGTGGTGCGACCGGCGATCGCATCTGTCGATAATGCAAACGCCCGTTGGGCTGAACCATTAGCCAGGTCAATGGACACCATCATGGCCACACCGATGGCAATACCCAGAATAAAGAGAACATATTGGAACGGGCGACGACGAATGCGGCGCATGGCCAGACGCCAGAGAGGGGCATTAGACTGTAGGGGCTGGCCTTGCGCCTGCCCTGTAGGGGAGACAGACATCAGGCGACAGCTGCCTCCTTAAATTCGGCGGTGACGTCGTTTAGCTGGCCTTCGTGCACACGCAGTACCCGGTCGGCATACTTAGCAATTTCTGGGTTGTGGGTGGCCATTATTAACGTCTTATGGGCGTTGCGGGTGAGTTCTAACAACAGTTGTAGAACTGTTGCGCCGGTATCTTCGTCCAGGTTGCCGGTGGGTTCATCTGCCAGAATCAGGCGGGGTTCATGGACGAGGGCGCGGGCAATGGCAACGCGCTGTTGTTGGCCGCCAGAGAGTTTGTCGGGGAAGGCCTCAGTGCGATCGCACAACCCCACCCTGGTTAATATCTCCTTGGCCTTAACCTCAATGTCTTTGGGTTTATTGCCTGCCAGCTCCTGGGGTAGGGTGATATTTTCCAACACCGTCAGGGTGGGAATCAGGTTAAAAAACTGAAAGATAATGCCAATCTGGTCCCGACGGAACAAGGTACAGGCCCGCTCACTGAGCTCAGTAATCGGCACACCGTCGATTAACACAGTTCCCGATGAGGGACGTTCGATGCCGCTAATCAGATTAAGCAGGGTGCTTTTGCCACTGCCGCTCTGGCCCAGCAAGACGATAAATTGCCCTGTCTCGAAAGTAATCGATAGGTCCTTGAGCACCTGACGCTGGGTGGACCCCTCGGTAAACCCTTTACTCAGGTTCCGTAGTTCGATGAATCCGTCAGAAGATTGTCGCTGCCAGTTTTCCGTCGATGGCCACAACCAGCCACTCACCAGCGAAATAATGGATGGCCTGGACCCCATGGTATTCAACCCTTCGTAAAGTTTCTTTGCAAATACTAACGCAAATCGAACGAACAACCGAGACTGACTTTTCTGTTGTTATTTGTACCTATAATGGTGAGCATCGCCTATGGACACTGCTAGAACGATTAAAGGCTCAACGTATGCCCCAGTCTCTAACATGGGAGTCCCCATTGTCGATAACAATAGTCACGACCAAACAAGTCACGACCAAACAAGTCACGACCAAACAAGTCACAACCAAACAACCCAGTGTATCCGCAGGCAGCAGCAACCTTATATAGGGGCTTATGGTAGTGCCATTGGGGGGCATTATGATTAGTCCCATCTATAAATTATTGGCACGTCAGGTGGTTACGCGGATAAACACACAACGTCTCAGCAGTTAGTTTTCTATTCAAGACCTAACTTGATAGATACAAAAATATCTAAGTAATTTATCTCGGCTTAGTTTGCCCAAATAAAACGGACGCATTTTTTGTCTGGTGGAGCGGAATTTTAATAATAAAAGTGGTAGATTGGCCAGGAGTGGAATGACATTCTAGGCTACCACCATGATATTCAGTAATAGTTTGATAGCTGAGGGATAGCCCTAAACCAGTGCCTTGACCTACTGGTTTAGTCGTAAAAAAGGGCTCAAAAATGCGGTTCATTATTTCCTGAGAAATACCTGGTCCATTATCTGTAAAGCTGATCAATGCAGCGTTATCATCCAACAATCGCGTTTGAATATGAATCTGGAGCGGTCTAGCACACAATTCATCATTTTGATTGAGGGCTTGGGTGTGGCTAGGTCCCTTTAAGGCATCAACCGCATTTGACAAAATATGCATAAATACTTGATTTAAGTGGCCTGGCAAACATTCAACCAGGGTCTTTAAATCATAGTTTTTGATAACTTCTATTGACTGAAGTCTTGAACCTAAAAGCAGCAGCGCATGATCAATACCCTCATGCAAATCTACTGATTTAATTTCGCCTTCGTCTAAACGAGAGAAATTACGTAGAGAAAGGACAATATTACTAATCCGATTTGCGCCATGTTCAAACGACTGCAACAGTTTAGTAAAATCTTCTGTAATAAACTCAAGATCCATCTGGTCTATGGCAGCTTGAATTATCTCTGGTGGCTCAGGGTAAACCTGTTGATAAAGGGCAACTAGCTGAAGCAATTCATCACAATAATCCTGAGCGGGTTCCAAATTTCCCTGAATAAAACTAACTGGATTATTAAGCTCATGGCAGATACCCGAAACCAGCTGTCCCACACCAGCCATTTTTTCTTCTTGAATAATTCTTGACTGGGCAGTTTTAAGCTCCATCAATGCTATTTCTAACTCAGCGGTCCTATCTGCTACACGCCTCTCTAAGTCTCTGTTATATGCTCGGACTCGTTCAGCTTCATGGCGTTTGAGCAGGTTGGCATAGGCCGATGAATGATATTTTAATCGTGCAATAAATTCAATTGGGTCAGGAATTTTTACCAGATAGTCATTTGCTCCAGTAGCAAAAGCTTCTGCCTTAACAACGGGTTCATCTCGAGTAGACAGTACAATAACCGGAATTGTACTAGTTGTGGGATTGGCTCGAAAAAATTTCAACAACATTAACCCATCAGCATCAGGCATGACTAAATCTTGTAAAATCACCGTTGGCTGAATCTGGGTTGCCATAGGAATGGCTTTTTGAGCATCATTACAATAATGCAGTTGAATATCTGGTTCGCTGGCAAGAAGGCGTCGAATTGACTCAGCAACAATTGGCTGATCATCAACTAGCAATACTCTAACAACGGTTTTTTCATCTACTGTTGATAACTGTTCAATGAAAGAATCGGTTCCCTGTATCGTACTATTCAATTCATTGGTAGTAACATCAACAGACGAATACGGGGCTGTCATGAATCCACTGGGATAAAAAACAGATTTATAAAATGACTAATAAGTACTGGGTCAGAGCTTAAATTAGCCACAGATACAAATTGCCTAATTTTAATATGTATTATATACTACCATCTCATAACCATAGGGCATGTTTCTAGGGCAAATTTACGGTAATTAAGTCATTTTTGGGCAGCTATCTTAAATCAATAAAAGTTGTTGAGCGGCATAAAAAATTAGCATACAAGCAAACAATTATGCTTGTTTGAACTACCCGATTATCGCTACATACAGTTAAAAAATATAGTTAAGAACCTGTCAGATAAGCCGTAATCTGATTGAGTGCCAGGATTTGCTTAGCCGCTCCCGTTGCAATGGCAGCCTTGGGCATACCAAACACAACACAGCTGGTTTCACTTTCAGCTATGGTATGCCATTGCTCTGAATGTAGATGACCTAAGCCTAGAGCTCCATCTTTTCCCATGCCAGTCAAAAGAATAGCAACGCCAGGTTTTCCCCAATGGTTAGCTACACTATGAAAAAATATATCCACAGATGGACGGTGAGGATAATCAACCGGTTTATGGGTATAGCGAAGGCTACCATTGGGTCGCATAATTAAGTGTTGGTTGCCCCCTGCCAACAATACCTCACCTATTTTAGGACGATCGCCATTGCGCACTCGAGCTACTGGTAGCTTAGAGGACTGATTGAGCCAGTGGGCCAGACTTGGTGCAAACTGTTCATCAATGTGTTGAACTACAATAATGGCGGCATCAAGATTATCAGGCAGTTGACTAAGGATAGATTGCAAGGCTCCGGGACCTCCGGTAGAAGCTCCAATGACAATTAGTTTAGGGAGTTGATTATCGTTGGCATCTGCTCTTTTTTGAGGTATCGAGGGAGATTTTTGGCAAAGAGGATCTATCGCAGATAGACGACTCTTTGTCAAAATTGACATTTTCTTAAGCAAAATGTTGGCAGCTTCAGGATTATCGATACCTAAAGGAGGGGTTTTGACAACATCCAGGGCTCCATAGCTCATAGCCTCAAATACCATGGCTGAATGTCTGGTGATACTGGCTGTGACAATCAAAATGGTGCAGGGGGATTGCTGCATAATCTGACGAGTGGCTTCTACACCATTCAAATTAGGCATGTGCATATCCATCAAAAGCAGATCTGGACATTGCTGCGCACAGCATTTGATGGCCTCGGCCCCTGTCTGAGCCACCCACAAAAGTTGGTAATTATTGTTGGTTAACAGAGCCCTCCTCAGGGCCTCAATGGCAATTCTACTATCGTTGGCAATAGCAATTTTGATCATTTAATTTCCAATTAATCACCAATCAAATCATTCACAGCTGTCAGTAAACTATTGTCATGGAAGCTGCTTTTTGTTAAGTAATAGTCGGCCCCTGCCTGCAGCCCTGCCAACTGGTCTTCTTGACGGTCTTTATAGGAAACGATAATTACGGGTAACTGGTTGAGCTGGGGATGGCTTTTGATTTGCTGTACTAGCTCAATGCCATTCATACGAGGCATATCAATATCGGAAATGACCAAATCATATTGCCCGCTTCGTACGGTGTTCCAGCCTTCCATGCCGTTAACGGCGACATCTACTTGATAGCCAGAGTTTTGTAAGAGCTTACGCTCCATTTCTCGAACGGTAATTGAGTCATCAACAACCAATATTTGCTTCTGTACAGTCGAAGTAAGTTCATTGGTCTGATGAGGAATCAAGGAAAGTTTGTTATCTGACACCAGTTGTTCAATGGAGCATACTAAATCTGCAACATCAATCACCAACAAGGGGGAACCATCATCTGTCAGAGCGGCTGCACTAATATCTTGCACCTTGCCTAAGCGAGGATCTAAGGGGCGCACAACTAAATCACGTTCGCCCAAAAATTTATCGACAATAATGCCATAGCGATGGGTTTGGTTGCTGAGAACTACAACAGACAATTGCTCAAATTGTGTTCCTTCTGCCTCTGATAAGCCCAGTACCTGACTGGCACTGGCTAGACTAATATTTTCGCCATCAACCATGATATAAGGCCGATTTTCACTGATGGCCACCGCTTCTCGATTGACTATTAACACTCGATCAATACGGTTCAGCCCAAAAGCATAGGGCTCACTTGCAATCTCAACCAACAGGGCTCGAATAACAGACAGGGTGAGGGGCAGTTGAAAATGAAAGGTGAGACCATGGCCAGGTTTAGACTGGCCTCTCACGAGCCCGCCTAATTCTTGTGCCATGGTATAAGCGATATCTAAACCCACTCCGCGACCGGCAATGTCTGTCACTTTCTGAGCGGTAGAAAATCCAGGCAGAAATAGAAAATCCATTAACTCGGTATCGCTTAGTTGAGCTGCCATATCAGCTGTAGTTAGTTTTTTCTTGACCACTTGCTGACGCAGCTCATTTAAGTCAATCCCTCGGCCATCATCACTGACAGTAACGTGCAGCATACCAGCTCGATGACTAGCCTCTAATCGAATTTTGCCCGTTTCAGGTTTACCTAACTGTCGGCGTTGATCTGGTAATTCGATCCCGTGTGCGATCGCATTGCTCAACATATGATTCAACGGAGATTCCAGCTTTTCGAGAATGTCTCGATCAACGGGAGTTTTTTGCCCAACAATCTCTAAATGCACCTGCTTGCCCAGACGTTTAGCCGTGTCCCTGACCATCCTTGGAAATCCTTGCACTCCATCGGCAAAGGGGCACATATGACTGGCAATGACTTCACGATACAAGTTGTCTGACAGTTGGGAAAAGCGTCTAGAAAATTGATCTAAATCTTCCAAACGTTCGCTTAACAGGGCATGACAATCTTGAGCTGTTTTTTGGGCTTCAGCCAAATGCAACTGATGGGACAGTGATAGATTGGCATCATGTTGTAGCCTGGTTAGCAAACGCGCCAGGGTTTGCTGCTGCTGCTTAAGGTGCAACATTGCATCAGCAAAGGGCTGAAACCAGTTTACCTCCACTAAAGATTCGCCCGCTAATGCCATTAGCCGGTTAAGATTATCAACGCTTACCCGAACGACACGATCAGCTGTGACCGCTTGTGGATCGCGCTGGGCATTACCAACACTAATCGACGTATCTATATTGGTTGAGAAATCAGCCGTAGCCTGAACAACAGACTTCCTACCATTAGGTGCTTCAAGGTCTTTTTCATTAAGGCTATGGGTGGGCTGTTTAACTGGGTCTGTATGATTACTTCCATTGGCAATTAGGGCATTACCAGATATATCAGACGGTAATGATGCTGAGGCTTCCTCTAATGGCATTGATGGAGCTGCAGAGGGAGGGGAGCTGGATGAGGGGACTGGCTCAGATGGTGGTAAATCACCACCATCTGAAGTGGAAACAAGCGGTGGTTGATCAGCGATAGAAGACGTCAAAATCCCGGCAATTCTGTCGACCAATTGCGTCGTTCCTGCGGTTTGCTGTTCCAACCATTGGGATAATTCAGATTCTTGAATTTTTTGAAGGCGATCATACCAATCAACACCTTCCAGCAAGATATCAATACTATGGGTATTGAGGCGAATTTTGCTCGTTTGGGCTGCTACAAAACAGTCCTCCATGACATGGGCTACTTTAACCGCCAGCTCTAACCCTACAATGCGAGCGGCTCCCTTAATAGAGTGGGCAGCTCGCATTAATGTTTCTAACTGGGATGCATCAGCACCACTAGGACTTGTGGCTTGAGACTCCACTGCTAATAGGTTGTCATTTAGTAACGCAACCTGTGTCTCAACCTCCATGCGGAAAATATCAAGCATGGAGAAATCACTAAAGTCTTGGGGCGTATAGGTCATAGCGCTCCTTGTTGAAGAGCTTCAAACAGATGCTCCTCATCTAAATAGCTAACATTTTCGGTTTGCCAGGTCACAATTGCCTGGGTAAATCGTCCTAAGGTGTTTCTTCCTAAAGAAGGGGCATTGCTCAATAGGTCTGAATTACAACGGTACAAACCGTGTAGCTTATCGACTTCAAATGCCCAAACATTCTGGCCTTTTTTAATTACAAGTAGATAGGAATTATGCCTAACTTCATTGGTAGACCGTAGTGTGGATAACTGATTGGGGACAATGCCTAACAGTTTATAGAGTGATACACACAGTAATAGCTGCCCTTGTACATTAACAATCCCTCGTAATAACTGATTACTACGATGGGGAATGGAATGGATTGGTCTCGGAGAAAGTACCTGTTTAACGACATCGGTAGGTAATGCCAACCATTCACGCCCTAGACGAAAAATGTTCATTGATAGCGTCTTCTGATGATTTACCTGAGTGCGGGCTTGGGTGAGGACAGTGGTCCACTCAGTAGCATAGTCCTCTGGGATGGGACGCTCTAATAAACCTCGACCCGCTTGACGATATATCGAACAATTGTGACAGTGGACTACTGTCTTCAAGGTTGGACAACTCTGATCACCCAAAACGCCAGTCTGATTCCAACAGGTTTGTTGTTGCATAAAACCAACCTTAAGTGCTCACCTTAAATCGCGAAATTTCTTGCTGCAAAGACTGGACTACCTGATTGAGTAACACAATTGCTTGATTACTTTCCTGCATCGCATCAATGGTTTGCTGCGACGTATCATTTAACTGCACCATCGCCTCACGAATCTGATGTGCTCCCTGGGATTGAGCATCCATTCCCTGACTAACAGATTCAAATTGAGGGGGCAACAGTTGAATCTGATCAATGACAGTGCCCACTTGCTCACCAATCGTTCGAATTTCATTCACTCCCTGGTCGATATCTTGCTTAAACTTATCCATTTCCATGACGCCAGTGGAAACAGATGATTGCATGTCTTGCACCATGGTTTCAATTTCCAAAGTAGCCACTGCTGTTTGATCAGCCAGACGCCGAATTTCACGGGCAACCACAGAAAAACCAGCACCATATTCTCCTGCTTTTTCTGCTTCGATGGCCGCGTTCAATGACAGCAGGTTGGTTTGGTCAGCTACCTTAGTAATAGTCGTCACCACAGCATTAATATTATTAGCCTTCTCATTGATTAGACCTAGGTTGGTCGCAATGCCATTAGTAGCATCCGAAAGCTGACGAATTGTTGTTTCCATCTGCATCAAGTTTTGCTGGCCATCATTGGCAACGGATGCTGTACTATTGGCCACATTGGCAAGCTCATCCATACCATGGGCAAGCTCTTTAGACGTACTGGCAATTTCCTTAGCTGTAGCAGTAATTTGATTAGTCGCAGCAGCTTGCTCAGTCATCGTACTTTCAAGCTGACGACTGGATGCCGCGATTTGGGTAGCAGAACTCGTTACTTGAATACCCGATTGACTCACTTGAGACACCAACGCATTTAGGCTCCGAGTCATGTTCTTAATGGATGAGAGCACTCGGCCAATGGCATCTGAAGATGTGGAGTCAATGTTTTGGGTGAGGTCTCCCTGGGCAATGCTCTCTGCAGCAACTACTGCCTTACCTAAAGACTGCTGAATTACCCGGTTGGTAGCCCATAAAACTAAAATACAGACGGCAATTACTAATAATGTACTGCCCCAAGTCACGCTACTATCTAAAATCTGAGCTTGTTGGACAGCTTGTTGGCGAGCAATTAAAATCTCCTCTTCGGCCACTTCCATTTCAATAACCGCAGCCTTTACCTTCGCTGCTAGTTGCCGCTCTTGAACCGAGCTGATCTTCGCTCTAACAGCATTATCATCTCCAGATTTGGCTAACGCGATAGTTTCACTCAGACCGGTCATTCTCTCCTGTACCAGTCCCTTTAATTCTTCAATTCTTTGTGTTTGAGCATCATCGGTAATCAGCCCTTCTACATGAGCGATGTCATCGGTTATTTTGCGAACTGCAGAATTGTAAGGGTCTAAAAAGGATTCTTTTTTGGTATATAGAAATCCTCTTTGACCATTTTCAGCTTCTATAAGGTCTTTTTCGATCTTTAGCAAATCAGATTGAATTTGATAAGCCACGTTTACCGCTTCATTGGTTTTTGATTTGTGGTGATGACTCCACTGGGAAAAAAGATTGCTCAGAAAGACTAATACGCAAATCGTGCCAAACCCTAAGCTCAGGGTTTGACCGATTGTAAGCATACGCTTTTGCCTTGATAAACTTTGGGAAGATACCATCTGCCAAATCAATATACGAAACGACTGAGTTGTAGCTATAGTGCTGAACCCATAGCTCACATAACATCAGTAAGTTCTAGAGCTTTTAGTAGCAAAGTTTATGTGCGATACAATCTGCTAAAGAATCAGCAAATCACCATAAAATCGCCATAAAAATTAATTCTAGTTTAATCAAATTGCTACATATTGAAAATACCCGTTATTTGATAAAAATACTCGTTATTGAATATTTTCAACTCGTCATCTCGCTCAAATAAGGTAAATTGGCACACTGGCAACTAATACACTTAAAAATGATTTGTATCAATTATTTTTTAGTTAATCGGTAAATTCGCTGACGTAATTTTTGGGCTGTGGTTTGATCAGATTTTTGCTCGCATATTAAAAGGCGATGGGTTAACGCTTCAACACAGTCAGGTTGTAAATAAAGCACTCGATGGAAAGCCATATCTGCCCGTTCATCACTGCCTTGGGCCTGATAAATTTCCCCTAGTAGTAGATAGGCTTCTGCACTCATAGGGTGGGCTTGAAGGTAGACGTCACATTGTTCCAATGCTGTTACCAACTCACCAGCATCAGCTAACTTTCGGATCTTGGCTAAATCCTCTGATGGGGGTTTGGAAGATGGCTGGTTGTTAGATGGCTGGTTGTTAGATGTAGGTTGATAAAACGGCTTATTAACAGATTGAAGTGATTTATTTTTTGACGGTGAGGGTCCTTGAGAAGCTGTGAATGCCCGTTTTTCATCTTGAGGCCATTGGGATACTTTACGATAGACAAACGCTTGGGGAACGCAAAGCGATTCAAACTTATGCTGACTAATCTGACTAGCTTCTGCATAACCGACAAACAATAAGCCATTTGGAGTCAGCAAACGGTAAAGGTTATACAGGGCTCGTTCACGGGCGGAGGGATGAAAATAAATTAGTAGGTTGCGGCAAAAGATAATGTCATAGGCTTTATGGTTAGGCGCATAGATCGAATCTGATAAATTACCTGGATAGAATTCGATGTTGACTCGCGCCAAGGCATTAATCTGATAGCGGTTTTGATCGACTAGCGTAAAGTATTTATCTAGGTAATATTGGGGAGAAAATGATGCTGTGTTTCGAAAAGAATAGGGGGCATAAATGCCTTGACGAGCTTTTGACAAAGCTTTCTGGCTAATATCTACGCCATCCACTTGAAATTGACCATGGGATAACCCTGCTTCTAGTAGAGTTATGGCAATGGAATAGGGCTCTTCGCCACTAGCACAGGGCAGGCTCAATACGCGTAGAGGCTGCTTAACAGACGTGTCCTTTTGAAACTTCAGAATATACTGAGCCAGGTAATCAAACGACTCAGGATTTCTAAAAAAACTTGTTTCAGGTACAACAACCTCATCTATGAGCGCCTCTAAAACCGCTCTAGAGGTTTTAAGCTGTTGCAGATAAGCTCTGTCGTCCTTCAGTCCTGAGAGTTTAATGGCTTGAGTAATCGCCCTATTAATAGCTGCATCCCCTATAGATTGCTTGTTAAGTCCAACATGCTGACTCAGTAGCGACATAATCTCTTGCCGGGGCGTTAGGAAAGACTCAGCTGAAGATGGATTCCGTTGTAGCTCCATAGGACTTCATTGGCTCTAGGGCTCGACTGTAGAAATGTCAGCTACCAACTGCTTTAAGCATAAGCATTGAATAACATCGTTGTCATAAAGCAAACTGTCCCCTAAGTAAGCTGCTTGAGATAAACAAATACTATTGTCAACAGGGGTGGTTTGATCAACTCTTAGGGTATCTGTCACCTGCTCGACCATTAACCCCAAAAAACCTTTGGCTTCATTTGTTTTGGCTAAGTTTACCAAGACAATACGCGTGCTTAAAACAGCTCGACTTTCTTGGCCCCCTAAAAGTTTACTTAGGTCGAGAACGGGCACAATCTGCCCCTGGTAGTTGAATTGTCCAACAATATTTGGTAGCGGCTGCTGAACTTTACTAAGATTAACTTTGGGAATGACCTCTAAGACTGATGCTGCTTTAATGGCGTATGGCTTGTTACCAACCCGAAACAGTAGTAGTAGGTTTTCCATAAATTAAAACGCAACCAGCACAGGCATCTTCTCCATTAATGATACCCAAACTTGTATTGAAGTATTTTTAACTATCAGACATTGTGGTCCCGTTTTCTAAGTCTAGATTTCGCCAAGGGCTTAGCTTTGGCACTGGCGCTGGCTAATGGATACATATCAAAATTTTGCATAGACCTCATGCTAAAAGCGGTAGTCAGCGCCAGGGATGGTCCTGATACAGGGTTTGCGATCGCGAAAATTTTAGAGTAAGGCTTCACCGCTCTAGTGGGAGCAAACCTTCAGGCAACCTTCTACTGGCAACTACGGTGGGCTTGTGATTCAACCTTACCAGTAGTGCATCTAAAAATTAGTTGGGTATTCATCAGTTGGGTATTCTGCTTAATAGAAGATGAATATCAAAATTTTGTATAAGCTCCATGTTAAAAGCGGTAGTCGGCCACAGTAATGACCCTGATACAGGGTTTGCGATCGCAGAAGTTTTAGAGCAATGTGTCACCGCTCTGGCAGATAGTAAACCTCAAGCAGCAATACTACTGGCCGCTGTCGATTTTGATCATACTGAAATCCTAAAGAAAATTTACCAAACGTTTCCAGATATTCAACTAATTGGTGGCACTACCGATGGTGAAATTTCATCGGTTCTAGAGTTTCAACAAGACTCTATAGTGTTGATGCTATTGTGCTCTGACGAAGTAAAATTTCATGCCGCTGTGGGTCGTCAGGTTTCTTCAGATCCTGTAAACATTGCTCAGCAAACTGTCAAAGCTGCCCAGGCCCAGTGCGAACGGCCAACAGCTCTATGTGTCACCACGCCTGAAAGTTTGACGACCAGCGGACTTTTAATCTTGGAAGGACTGCAAAAAGCATTGGGCGAAACGGTTCCCATTGTGGGGGGCACAACCTGTGACCAATGGGAATTTCAGCAGACCTACCAATTTTTTGGCCAGGAAGTCTTAAGTGACGCGCTGCCCATTTTGCTACTGTCAGGCCCTGTCCTCTTAGGGTATGGAGTATCGACTGGTTGGCTTCCCATAGGAAAAAAAGGAAAAGTTACTAAAGTCGATGGCAACGTTCTCCATGAAGTTGATGGACAACCTGTCTTAGAATTTTATCGAGATTATTTAGGTGATATTCGCCCATCGCCTGCCTACCGATTAGCTGTATTTGAACCCAATCAAGACAGTTGGTATATGCGAACTTCTAATGGAACCTATGATTCAGAGTCGGGTAGTATTACGTTCTTTGCTGATATTCCTCCTCAATCAGTGGTGCAAGTAGTACGCTCCAGTCGAGATGAAATGGTGGGGTCTGTAAACTCATCAATGCGACAAGCCCTTGAGCATTACCCTGGAATGAATCCCACTGTAGCTCTGTTATTTTCTTGCACAGGCCGGATGCGGGTTTTAGGAACCAGAACCCAAGAGGAATATCAGGTCTTACAAAAGGAAATCCCGGCTGACGTTACCTGTGCTGGGTTTTACACCTATGGGGAAATTGCACCTTCCCGTTCTGGTGGGGTAGCCCAATTTCATAATGAAACATTTGTAACTCTGCTTTTGGGGATGAAATAGCCTCACCATGAATAATGTGTCCCCTGAACAACTACACCAGCGCCTTAAGGACTTAGAAAAACGCAATCGATTATTACAAAAAAAGTTAGAACGGTCAGAATCTAGTCGAGCAGAGTTAGAAAAGTCCTATGAAGTGCAATCAAATTTAGTTCGGCAAATTATTCAGGGATTAGAAAAATCTAAACATGAAGCAGAAGTTCGCAGTCAAGAGCTTCAGGAAGCCTTTGAGAACCTGCAACTAATGCAGACAAAACTGGTACAGTCTGAAAAGATGTCTGCCCTAGGGGTATTGGTAGCAGGGATTGCCCATGAAATTAATAACCCGGTTAGTTTTATCCATGGCAATATTGAATATGCTCATAGCTATGCCCAAAATTTAGTCGATTTACTCAAACTTTATCAAGATGTCTATCCTAACCCAGACAACAAAATTGTATCTCTAAAGGAAGAGTTAGAGTTAGAGTTCATTGTTGAGGATCTATTTAAAGTCTTGCATTCAATGCAGGTGGGCAGTGAACGTATTCGAGAGATTGTTTCAAGTCTGCGTACATTCTCTCGATTAGATGAAGCTGACTACAAAGAAGCCGATGTACACGATGGGTTGGATAGTACTTTGATGCTTCTGCAACATCGCTTAAAAGCCTATGGCAATCGTCCCGGTATTATCGTGAATAAAAATTATGGTCAGCTACCTAAAATTTCCTGTTTCCCAGGGCAACTCAATCAGGTATTGATGAATATCTTAGTCAATGCCATTGATGCCATTGAAGATTTCTATGCGAAGCAATCACACCATCAAGGTGAACTTGATGCTGGGCTGATCACAATTTGTACATCTATGGTTAGTCCACAATGGGGGCAAATATCAGTTGCTGACAATGGTTTAGGGATGCCTGAAGAGATTCGAAAGAAGATATTTAATCCTTTTTTTACAACAAAAACCATTGGCCAGGGGACAGGCATGGGATTATCAATCAGCTATCAGATTATTGTTGAGAACCATGGCGGCACAATAAATTGTTTCTCTACTCCAGGAAAAGGGACTGAGTTTATTATCGGCATTCCTGTTAAGCAGACAACAATGAAGTGAGTGCAACCTACCAACCTCGCTTAGCCTAACGTTTCAACAACGGTAGCTTTATCGTCACAACGGTACCAGAAGTACTGTCTGAGGTAATCGTAAGCTTCCCATTATGGGCGGCCACAATACGTTTAACAATAGCCAACCCCAACCCATTACCATTAGATTTTGTCGTAAAAAATGGGGTGGTTAACTTACTTAAAATTTGGGGTGAAATCGGTGCTCCCCCGTTTTTAATCTGTACAGTTAGATCATCGGCCTTAGATGAATGAGCAATTTCCCAGGAAACTTGCTCACCTGGGGCAATGGCTTCACAGGCATTGGTGATCAGGTTAATAAATACCTGTTTTAGTTTGTCTGAATCTGCTGAAATAATAGTAGCAATAGGATTAGCATGAAACTGGATGACCCGATCGGTTACTGAGGGATGGGATCTCAGGGATTCTAATAGCTCCAAACTCCATTTGTTGAGTTCTAAGGGCTTTCGGTCAAGGTTTTGAGGTTTTGAAAACAACAGTATCTCATTGAGTAACCGTTTTAACCGTTCAGCTTCTTCTAAGGCAATGTTTAAACGAGATTTGAATCGTTCATTTAACTCTAGTTTTTGGAAGCTGCTGAGACCCATGAGAACTGTCGTTAGAGGGTTGCGAATTTCATGGACAATCATGGAAGAGAGTTCTCCAATCTCGGCCAGATGGGCCATAGCTTTTTGAGCTTGGGCCTCGGCTTGTTTGCGTTCAGTATCCAGGCGTTTGCGATCGCTAATATCCCGCACCATTGCCAAAATACATTGGCGGCCTTCAAACTCAATGGGGGCAGCAGAAATTTCAGCCGGTAGTTTATCGTTACATTTAGTCAAACAGGTAAGTTCATCCGTCCAACCTTGACCATTGCGAAAAACAGTTTGGGCAAATTCCGTTAGTTTTGGCATTTCATCAGGGTGCACCTGGGAAATTTTGATCGAGTTGAGCAGCTCATGATGGGAATAGTTCAACAGCTGTGTCGCCCGAGGATTCGCCTCTAGAATCTGATCCTGGGCTGGGTCAATCACAAAGATGGCATCGTTAGAACCTTCAAAAATTCTACGAAAACGTTGCTCTAGGGAAGAGTGAGCAATACTTTCTACCTGTAATCGGGCTGATACGTGCTGGAGTTCGGTTCGATAGTGGTCTAACTTCTGAGTCAACTGCTGATTTACAGAAATTAGGTTGTCTTGAAGGAGCTGCAGCGGATGATTAGAATGGGCATTTTCTGACGATTTCTGAAGGGGGGCATAGCAACAGTGCTCTAAATCAATTGCCATAGCTGCCTGGGCTGCCATCAGAGTCAGAACCTGCTGATCTTCTACTTGAAAAGGCTCAATGGAAGGCCGCAGCGCCATTAAAATGCCGCAACAATTACCACGGGGTGTCGCCATGGGTACTCCACAATAGGACACTATCAAATTAGGCTGGAGAGTATAGGTCCCTATATTAGGAATTTTCTGGGTTACGATATCATTGGCCAAACCATCCCAGTAGTCAGCGCTTTGGGCCGCCCCTGATGTTAGTTCAGGGCTGATAATAAAACGATATCC
>JAHQVZ010000375.1 GCA_019634055.1 Leptolyngbyaceae cyanobacterium MAG.088 | reverse complement strand
GGCAGAGAGCTGTTGCTGATCGATCGGTTTACTAAGATAGGCATCAGCCCCTAACATTGAGCCCCAGAGTTTATCGGCCTCTGTACTTTTGGTAGAGCAAATAACCACTGGGATTTTTTGAGTCTGTTCATTGGTTTTGAGATTACGACAGAACTCAAAACCACTCTGACCTGGAAGAACAACATCTAGAAATACCATATCAGGTAAGGCCGTTTGCACTTTCAATAGAGCTTCTTCGCTACTTTCCACACCTACAACCGTGATCCCAGATTGTTGAAGCAGATGGGTCAAGCGTTCTCTATCTGTCAAGCTGTCTTCGACAATTAATGCTGTCACCATAATAGTTCTCAAACGTTTAGATCAATTAAATTAACGCTATTACAAACTCTAACGTTGACCATCAACCTGAGGTTGAAAGTTTAGCGCGGCCATGCAATTGGCTTGGAGTGCTCTTTTCAGGTTTCAGAAAACTTTTAAGCACCTTGAGTACCTTCTGTTTTTGAATCGGTTTACCCATAAAGCCAGAAGCCCCAACTACCTTAGCTCTGACGCGATCGGCAATGCCATCATTATTAGTAACGATGACAACCGGGGTTGTCTTAAAAGCAGAAATTCGACGGATTTGAGCACAGATCTCATAGCCATTGGCCACTGGCATAACCAAATCTAGAAAAATCAGCTGGGGCTTAACCTCTAAAAGTCGAGGTAATGCTTGTAATGGATCAGCAATATTGACATAGGCATATCCAGTCGATTGAATAATTTGTCCCATTTGCTTACTGTCCGCTGGACTATCATCGATGTAAATTATTGTGGCTCTTCTGGTCGTTGATTTTGATTTGGAGTTTGTTGATAATGCAGATTTTGGACTTGTTGTTACGGCCGTTGAAGTCTTGGTGACAGCGGTAGTAACATTGGGATCATTAGCACCTTTAGGACTATCGACAATAATGTCAGCGTTTAGGGTGCTAATATCCACCATACGAATTAAATTATTTTGGATATGGGGCAGTAGGGATAATGTTAACGGTACTAATGGTTGCCTGGCCCTCAATGCTAAGTCTCGAAGTGTCTGTTTCCCATCCACTAAACTAGTTAAGGCCCGAAATACAGTTGGGGATGTGTGCTCCCTAAGTTTTTGTGAGTCTGTAATTAGCGGTATCTGATTGGGACGGATCTCAATCAAGTTAGATTGTTCCCAAATTTGCCAGCTATGCTTTACTTGCTTCCAAAGTTGTACATCCTGTAGTCCAATACAGGGGAAATTTGCTGCCTCTCGGGGATTGCTCTTGTAGGCTAGCAGCTTTCTCGAAGCCCGAAAATTTAACGTTCCTTGCTGAAGGATGTCAAATAAAATTTCCGATATATATCCCGTAACCAACTTAGAGAACTTCTCTCGACTAAAGTTCTTACGCATCACTGATTTTGCTAGTGATGCGTAAGATATGGGCTGTTTAGAATTTTGATATTGTTGAAGTAAGTCTGGACAGTGCTGAAGTAATTGTCTTCGCCAACTCCGTTGCGAGTGAGCTTTGCTATTTGCCCAAACAATCTGTCCTGCTAGAAAATACAGATGCCATAACATCTTGCCTTCAGACTGAATCGATAGAATTCCAGTAAATTGCTGTTGCTTACTATATTCAATTCTTTTATCCAGATCGACAATGACTGGCATGGATGACATACTCTTCAGTCCCTTCAAAAATGTTGGGCTCAGTCATAATTTTGCCCATAAGATTTTCTGTCGAAACATCTGAGATTTTACTGAACTACCTAAACAAGATCGATTCCGTTGATTTACGGATGAACATGCGAGTGCTCGACGATAGCCTGGACAATAAAACTTAGGTAATCGGCTATTCAATCCCATTAGGGATCTGCCCAAAAATAAGATCCCCAGATGAGTATGGGAAAAGGTGAAAAGTCACATCGGTGGTACTTTATTTCGCTGCGAGTTTTTTATTGGTAATGCTAGACCAGCAGTTTATCCTGGGACATATCTTGCGATGGTTCACCTGGGATAGTGTTTAAATATTTTTTGAACATCTACAGCTGTACTGCGGGGAGATAAAAGTACAGCTGTAGGGAAATTCCAAGGTCTCTGCTTAATGAGGTCTGGAGTGATCTGAATAACAGATTGACCGTTTAAAGCCAGGTATCCCAGACCATATAGCCAACACCTAAACATGTAAATAGAAAAGTTGGGACTAGCCAAGTGGCAACAACTTCAGAATAGTGGTGAATCTGGTGGCAGCCATGATAAAGAGTTAGGTAGGTGTGATGCAGTGCTATACAGAGTAACAACAATAACAACCATTGTTGCTGCAACACTAAGACAATAGGACTCACTAAGAGTAAAATGCCAAGGGGTAGCATGGTAGCTCCGGCGACAAAGGTGTCGCCTGCCCAGCTACCATGGCGTCGTAGCCATAGGCGTGAAAAGGCTAACAAAATAATTAGGCTGAAGAAGGTGGCGCATCCTGATAGCCACAGACGCCCTAGAGCTACAGATACACTAGCTTCTTCACCGGCAAATCTTAGTACATACCCTCCCAGGGTAAAGCCGCCCAATCCTATGGTTGCTAGGGTACACCCCAGGTATAAGGCTTGCCGTTGGTTTAAGTGGCTGTAAATTATGGCTACTTCTTCTGCCGGATTGCCTAATAATCCAAACAGTAAACGATTAAATTTTCTAAGTAGATTCCAGGGTTTGAGGCTGGTTTTAGCAATTGGAGAGTGGCGTTTAACCCGGCGCTGTTTATGTAAGTGGTGGATGCGATCGCAGCTCCGGTGATAGCCTTCCAAATCCCCCTGGGATTGATAGTGCATTGATGCGGTTTCAAAGTCAGCGGTGGCCTCGTCCCATTCTTGAACATCTGCGTAGGCGATGGCCCGCTGAAAATAAGCTTGGGGATCATCTGGTTCTTGGGCAATGGCCTCGGTAAAGGCCGCAAGTGCACTTTCGGTATAGCCCAAACGATAGCGGGCTAACCCCAAGTAATAATAGGTTTGGGGCAACTGCTTTGTCAGCTGCAATAGCCGTTGACAGTCTGCCAGCACCCCAGCATCATCCTCCAAGATATAGCGTACTTGGGCACGACGCAGATAGGCTTCAGCCAAATTAGCCTGTAGTTCAATGGCTCGATCAAAATCGGTCAGGGCGGCTTTATAACGTCGGGCTAATGTTTCCTGAATGCCTCGTAAATAAAAGTCTTGAGCTGTTCGAGGGCGCATGCCATCGTATTCAGTGGTGCCGGTGCGATCGTAGCGCTGTCGCTGCACCTGATCAATAAGGACCTGATAGGCCTCATGTAGGGCCCGAAACTTTTCCAAAGCCCTGGGATCTTTGGGATTTAAGTCAGGATGATAGCGTCGTGCCAGACGTCGAAACGCTGCTTTAATTTCCGCTTGACTGGCATCTGGCGATACCTGTAACCGGGCGTAGTAGTCGTCAGGAATGGCCATAGACAACCAAACAAGTGAGATACGGAAGTAATCGTGACAAATATGCTTTCATTGTAGCCATTCCTGGACAGTGCGCAGACAATGGACGAGTAATGCACTACCTTGCTCAAGGTATCTGATTTCTTTGAGATATTCAGTAGTGTTGAGTTTCAGTCAGCAAAATTTGACATTAGTATTTTGATGATAGCCGATTGAAAATTGTTACAACCCAGGGCGTTCAACCCTTTTTTTCAATCAGCAACTATTTCAATAGTACTTTTCCACTGCTCAGTATTTATGATTGAGATATAGCTTAAGAGAGATTGTTTCTTTTCTCACGTCATCTACGAACCATTTTATACGTTACCTTTATCAGCGTTAAGGTGCAGTGAATCAAAGCCTGGGATTCTAGCGATAGATATGGTTATGGCATACCTGAGATCACAGATTTAAGGATTTGAGGCACACTGGACTGTAGCTAATAGTCAGAAACTTTAAGCTGAATAGTTTTTCGCTATTCGTATCATTCTAGTCGTGCGTTTTTATGGTTACACCTCAAACAGCAAACGGTTCTAATGCTAATTCACCCTTGGCAAATAGCCTCGATGCATTAACCCATAGTCGTCAGCAAGCTGCCCAGCTGCTGAGCCAGATTGCGACTGCTATGGACCAGGCCGAAACCACTGAACGGTCTGGTCAGCTGGGGTTGACCCGCCACATTCGGACTCTAAAAAGTACGGCAGCGCAGCTGCAACAAGGCAAATATCGCATCGTGGTATTGGGGGAAATGAAGCGGGGGAAGAGTACCCTGATCAATGCTTTGGTGGGTGAGGCGTTACTGCCTAGCGATGTAAATCCCTGTACAGCTTTACTGAGCCTGCTACGGCATGGTCCAGAGCAACGGGTAACGCTACATTTTAACGATGGCAAGTCTCCCAAGGTGATTGACTTTAATACCTTTCGGGCTGACTACACCATTCCCGCCGATGAGGCTCGTCAGTTAGAAACCAACGCGTTTCCTGACATCAGCCATGTGGTGATTGAGTGTCCGGCTTCGCTCTTAGAGTCTGGGTTAGAAATCGTTGATACGCCTGGTCTTAACGATACTGAAGCTCGTAATCAGCAAGTACTTAATTACTTAAACGAAGCCCAGGCGGTTGTCTTTGTCCTGGACGCGCTACAGCCCATTACTCTGGATGAGCGCCGCTATTTAAAAAATTATGTACAAAGCCGTGACCTGGACTGCTTTTACGTGGTCAATGGCTGGGATCGCATTAAAGTGAGCCTGGTTAACCCGGACGACTCAGCCGCATTGGCTGAAGCACAGCAACGTCAGCGTCAGGTATTTGCCCAAAGCTTGCCAGAAGACGCTAGCTGGTTTGAGGTGTCGGCCTTAATGGCCCTACGGCAGCGGCGTCAGGGCGATACCATGGTGGGAAGCGGTGTGGATAAGTTTTTGAGTGCGCTGGAGGCTTTTTTGACTCAAAGCCGTGGCCGGGCGGAAATTGGCCGAGCGGCTCAGCTGGCCCGTCGAGCCTATAGCGCTGTACAAGCATCGGTGGCCCGACGGATTCCGTTACTAGATGAAGACTTGAGCGAGCTGCAGCAGCGGGTAGCCTCGGTGGAGGATGAATTTGGCAAACTGGAGAAAATTCGGGATAACTACCGGCAGTTGATTAGGGGACGGTGCGATCGCACCGCCAAAGCCATTGCCGATTCCTTCAAAACCTACATTCTTAATCTAGAAGAAACATTTGAGACCGATTTTGTCACATCCCAGCCCGATCTCGACTTTCTCGATTTCTTAGACGAAGATGCGCGAGATGACTTTTACCGAGAGTTTAAGCGAGCCTTTGAACGCTATATTAACGATCGTCTAGCTGCCTGGGAGTTTACGGCTAAGCAAAAGATTGGCCAGTCCTTTGATGAACTAAACGAAAGTGCTGCAGACTATCAAGTAGCCTATGCCGAAGTGGTCGAGGTGATCCATGAGAAGATGATGGGTCGCAAATTTTATGCCCCCAGCACCGACATCGCTGATGAAGCTCGTCCATGGACTGATAATATTCGCGATCTCTTTGATGAGATTCCCGATACCTTAAATGATGCTGTTCAGCCCTTTAACCACTTTTGGCAGTCTGTATTGCAAGGCGCACTGGCCTATATCTGTGTTGTCAT
>JAHQVZ010000374.1 GCA_019634055.1 Leptolyngbyaceae cyanobacterium MAG.088 | reverse complement strand
TAATAGGCCATATCAAACCCAGCACCATCATCTTTAACAAAATAAACAGTTTCAGACGCCCCTTGAGACTCGGCAGGGAGAACCCCAAACTCAATGTGTGCAGTGGGATGGTTGCTGGTAAATTTCCAGGCATTTTGTAATAGATTCATCATCACCACCTGCATTAGGGCACTGTCTGCAGATGTCGTTATCTTAGGCGCTATGCTAATCTCCACCTGCCGTTCAGGGTCAGATGCTTGTAAATCATGGAGTATGTCTTGAGCCAGGGCACTCAAATCAACGGTAGTGTAGTTCAGCTGATAACGAGACACCTGCGCCAGACCTAGCAAATCATCAATTAAATCGCCCATGCGATTGGTATTTGCTCGAATCCGATCAAAATAGTATTTAGCCTCCTTATTAAACTGGCCCCCATAATCTTCCCTGAGGGCCTGACTAAACCCGTTAATAGCCCGTAATGGTGCCCGCAAATCGTGGGAAATGGAATAGGCAAAGGCTTCTAACTCTTGATTTGATACTGCAAGTTGAGTTAGCGACTGTTGAATTTGTTCTGCAGCCTGCTGTCGTTCAATTTCATATTGCTGTCGTTCACTAATATCCCGACATACTTGAATGATGTCACCGTCTGGTGTCAGAGTCAGGGAAATTTCTATCGGGATAGATGTGCCATCCTGACGTTTGCCCAGGGTTTCGCCTCGCCAATATCCCTGCTGCTTCACATGGGGAAAAACGATTTGCTCTAATCGTTTTATTTCCTCAGCTTGGTAAAGAAATTGCCAGGGTTTACCTAACACGTCATCGGGCTGATGGTAGCCAAATAATGCCAACTGTGACTGATTTAGAAACACATACTGCCCCCCATGCAAAATACTCATGCCATCAATGGAGGTTTCAATGGTATGGAGATGACGCTGAATTAATACGGTGCGTTCGGCTACTTTAGCCTCAAGGACATGATTAAGCTCCTCTAAAGCCGTCTGTGCCCGCTGACGTTCCAATTCGGCTGTCGCTCGAGCACCAAATACCCGCAGAATTTGCTGAATCTGTAGTCTTTTTGAATCCGTTAGCGGTTGAGTGTGCAGTAAACATAATTCGCCAATGATCTGCCCTTGGGCGTTAGACAGAGCAATACCGTAGTAAGATTCTGCCTGCATGTCCACCAGGTCTGGATCATCAGGAAACTGTTGTTGTACTGATTGGAAACAGCAATATTCTCCCTCTGCTAAGGTGCGTTCGCAGGGGGTTTTTATCGGTTGGTAGCATAGGGGAGATTGTAGTGATCCATTGGCCCAGAATACTAGGGTGCAAAGTTGGTTGTTTTTTAGTTCAGAGACGATGACATAGGCCATGTCAAGGGCCTGGGAAATATGACGAGCAAGGGCAGGGAAGAAATCTTTGCCGGTCGCTGCAGCTGTGCCAGCTACCAGATTTTGCAGCCGTTGTTCGCTTTCTTGAAGAGCAACAGTACGTTCATTCACCCGTTGTTCAAGGGTTTGGGAGTAGTCAGATAAGTTTTGATTGACCTGTTTGAGATCAGTGTTGAGTTTAAACACCTCTTGGAAGAGTTGTTCTCGCTCTGTTTCAATACGTTTGCGATCGCTAATATCTTCAACACAGGACCAAATAAATTGTTCACCATCTTGCTCAACGAGAATCCCGGATAATCGCACAGGTACTAAATGGCCATTCCGATGGATGTACTCTTTTTCATAGGGACCATATCGCCCTGTTTTCTCAAGGCTTTTAAGCTGCGAACGATCATCATCGGCGTAGATTTCAGGGGTAATATCCCAGCAACTAAGCGTCAGGGTTTCAGGCATGGTACGCCCAATGATGGCAGCGTAGGCAGCATTGACATCGACCAGTGAGCCATCCAGGCGACATAGGGTAAGGCCTATGGGGGATGCCTCAAACAGTTTTCGCTGGCGGGATTCTAAGTCTTTTACTTTAGTCGTGCGTTCTAAGACCTGTTGTTCTAGGTTGTGGGTTAAGTGGTATAGCTGCAAATGGGTACGTACCCGTGCTAATAGTTCTACTTCCTGAAAGGGTTTGGTGATGTAGTCTACTGCGCCGAGGGAAAAACCGGTGGTTATTTTCTCAGTCTCTGAGAATACGGTCAGAAAAATAATCGGAATATGGGCTGTCTCACCATTATTTTTAATGTGCTGACAGGTCTCAAACCCATCCATATGGGGCATTTGTATATCTAATAAAATTAGAGCTGGACGATTGCTTTGGAGCAGTTTTAATGCGCGTTGGCCACTGGTGGCTGTCCAAACGGTGTACCCAGCAGATGATAGCAACTCCATAACAATCTCTAAGTTGGCAGGGGTATCATCCACGACCAAGATCGTATTGTTGCCATCGTCCACAGCGCTCATGGGTTACTCCTCCACTAGATATTGCTGCAGATAATTTTCAATTTCTTCTACTAGAAATTGTTGGGCATAGCCCTTAATCGGTTCGGCAAAAGCGGCAAAGGCTGAGTCCGTTGCCAGTAGTTGAGCATTCTGTTCTCGCAGGGCTTTGATGTCTCCCTGTTGGGCAAGCTTAAATAAGCGTTCAAGGGTTTGACGAGGCGGTACAGTTATTCCCTTATTTTTTTTATTCCCGTTGGTTGGTATTGTTATCTGAAGTGGTTGTTTATCCTGTACTTGAGGCCGTTGTTCATAACGCCATTCTAACTGCAAATACTTTGACAGCATCTGCAGCAGTGCTTTGACATCTACAGGTTTTGCCAGAAAATCATCGCCACCGCTATCTAATGCTAATTGACGATCGCTCTGAGCGACTGAAGCCGAGGAAACGATTACCTTAGTCTGTTGCAAATCGGCATCGCTACGGACGTGTTGGAGAAATTCATAGCCGTCCATGACGGGCATTGCTAGGTCGGTAATGACTAAATCCGGCGATGCGTAACGTAGTTGCTCTAAACCAACGTCACCATTGTCTGCTTCAATAACTTTAAACCCCAGGGGTTCTAAGATATTTTGCAGGACGGAACGATTTTCCCAACGGTCATCAATAACGAGCAGTGTAAGGCGTTTGCCCTGATATCCGGTAATAAGCTCGCTCTGATCGTCCCCCAGTTGCTGTCCCCAATCGTCCGCCAGGGGCAGTTCAATGGTGAAGCTAAAGTCACTCCCTTTTCCTAAGATACTACTGACCTTGATTGTCCCTCCCATCAGTTGCACAATGCGCTGACTAATGGGCAACCCTAGCCCAGTGCCGTCAGACTTTCTTTGGCGATCGCCCACCTGCTCGAAGGCCATAAATAACTTGGTGTAGTTTTCCTCGGCGATACCAATCCCCGTGTCGGTCACTTGAAATAGTAGCTTTACGTGAGCCGCCGCCGTTTTTAATATATCGATTCTAAACGTGACTGCACCGTCATCGGTAAATTTGATAGCGTTGCCCAGCAAGTTTATCAACACCTGTCGCAGGCGTTTTTCATCGGTGATTACCCCGTCTGGCAACTGAGGGCTGGGCTGATAGAAAAAGTCAATGCCTTTGTGTTCCGCTTTGATTTTGCAGATTTCTACCACACTTTGAAGGAAAGAAGGAAAATGGACTGCCTTAGAGTCCAACTCTAGTTTACGGGCTTCAATTTTGGAGATATCCAAAATGTCATTGATTAACGTTAGCAAATGGGATCCACATTGATGAATAATGCTAATGCCATGGTGTTCGTTGCCCACTATGGTAGATGATTTTTGCAGGATTTGAGCATAGCCCAGGATGCCATTGAGGGGAGTGCGCAGCTCATGGCTCATATTGGCAAGAAACTCACTTTTGGCTTTGTTGGCAATTTCTGCCGATTCTTTGGCTGTTTTTAATTCGTTGGTGCGTTCCTCTACTCGTTGTTCTAAGTCTGTAAATGAAGATTTGAGCTGCTTTGCCATCTGGTTAAATGACTGTCCTAAGCCGCCTAGTTCATGCACGTTGGATGGGTGCACTTGCTGATCTAACTGGCCACGGGTAATCAAATCGGCAGCCTGGTTGAGTTTGATAATGGGCTGGGTAATCCAGCGAGAGGTATATAGGCCCAGAATCGATGCGATCGCAAGGGCGGCTAAACACAACAAAATCGTATTACGCGTATTGGCATCAATCCGCATCATAAAGTCAGATTCGGGCACCGTTATTACGACCAGCCAATCCAACCCTTGTGGATCCTGCAATGGGCTCACCTGAAGGAACTGTCGTTTACCCTCAATCTCAAAACTCAGTAATTGCTTTTCATTAACTTGGGTAAAGTCTCCGAACTGTTCTAATAAATAATTGGCGGCGGCTTGGGTAATAGCGTCCTGACTATTGACCGCTGCCAGACGAGCCGTTTCATTATCGTTGCGGATGAAGGGAAGTTCTGACGTGGAGGCGGCCACCACTGCCCCCGAGCGCTCAATGATAAATGCTTGCCCCGTTTGCCCAATCTCTAAGGATTGTAAAAACTCACTTACCAGATTTAGCTGCAGAGTGATAAACAAAACACCTTCCAACTGCCCGGTGGCATCGTAGACAGGTTGGTTGGCAGGTAGTAACAGGGTGGGATTAAAAAAATGAGGAAAAATGTCGCTCCAGGTGGCTTGGTTTGCATTTTTGCCAGCCTCATACCAGTCCCGAACCCGAGGATCATAGTTATCTTTAGATTGAATTAATTTTTTTCTGGCCCCGGTCTCAGTGGTTGAGTAGGAATTGAGGGTATAGTTAGACGCCTGATTGGATACCCGCACCACCAGTGATTTATCTTTCAGACGATCGAGGGCGATAAACTCCCTGGCTTCAGTACCCACACTAATTTGGGTTACCCGTTGAAAGATCTGCATTTGATGCCAAAAATGACGTTCTAAGCCATCTAAGTCTTGCAGGCTAATGTGCTTGAGTTCAAGGGCAGATGCATTTAGCTGGTTAATTTGATGGGGCGTGGTGAGAAACGCCGTCAGGTTTTCGTTAATGCGGTTGTCAATTTCAGTGTTGAGCTGAACGGCTAGATCGTTGACAGCTCGTTCTCCGTTTTGGATGGAAAAGTACCCAGTTAGCCCAACCGCTGTAAAGATCTGAAGTAGAAATGGCCCCAACAGGACTAAACGTAAGGGGAACTTGTAAGTCGTTGTTTTCTCTGTGATTGGCTGTGCCGGCACCATAGGTTCTCACCAGAAAGACTATAACGATTTTCAAATGCATCAAGTATTCTTATTCTTTAATTCTCCATTCCCTTTCAGATCGAAAGCTCTTTAACCTGCGGTAGGCGTTCGATATGAACGTAGTTCAGCGGAACCTTTCAGTATAGAAGCCTTAAGGTTAAAGCCCTGGTTGAACCGTCGGAGTCATTATTCTACCTAAGGTCTGTCGGGCTGCTTGAACTCTTACATTATTAGTATTGGTCATTCGGTAGATGGAATCGTAAAGAAAAATGTCGCCCCTGCTTCGATGGCAGCTTCTGCCCAGACCCTGCCACCATGACGATAAATAGCCCGTCGGACCGAAGCCAAACCAATGCCAGTTCCGGGAAATTCGTTAATACTGTGTAAGCGTTGAAACACGCCAAATAGTTTATGGCTGTAGGTCATATCAAACCCAGCGCCATCATCTTTAACAAAGTAGATGGGACCCGAGGACGTTGATGATTGTGATGGTAGAGTGCCAAACTCAATGCGAGCAGTGGG
>JAHQVZ010000373.1 GCA_019634055.1 Leptolyngbyaceae cyanobacterium MAG.088 | reverse complement strand
CCCTATAGTTACCGTTATTTATTGACTAATATCTATGCTTTTAAAGGTCTAAAAGTTTGGAGATCCCCTTGGTATTTTGAGAAAAATCCGAATAATTAGGGCTACTTCTCATAAATAACGACCTTGTATGGAACTTAATCCTGAAATGTTAGAGCCATCAGCTTGCTATAAGCTACTAATTGGCACGGTCGTACCACGTCCTATCGCTTTTGTCTCAAGCATTTCAACCACGGGCAACATCAACTTAGCCCCTTTTTCGTATTTCAATGCAGTGAGCCATCACCCCCTGGTCCTTGCCTTTAGTGTGGCCCTCAAAGCTGATGGGTCGGAAAAAGATACGCTTCGCAATGTACGCCCTGTTTCGGAGGGGGGAACGGGTGAATATGTCATCAATTTAGCCGTTGAACCGTATATTCGGCAGGTGGCAGAGGCATCAGAATCTTTGCCCTATGGTGAGTCTGAGTTTAATCACATTGATCTGACAACAGTTCCTAGCCAGCTTGTACAAGCACCACGGGTGGCAGAGTCTCCTGTTGCGTTTGAATGCCGCACGCTGCAGATTGTGCCGATTGGGACCTTTAATTTAGTGCTTGGTGAAGTGGTCCATTTGTTTGTGCGTGACGATTTGGTGGATGAAAACTATCGAGTTGATACTCAAAAACTTGCTCCGGTTGGGCGCATGGCTGGGAATAACTATTGCTATACCGATCGGCAATTTACGATTCCCAATGGTTTGTCTAGATAATCAAAGGCTTTTGGGTTATGGTAGGCCAAATTAATAGGGGGCTCTTATCGTTGTTATGCAATGCTGAGAGCTGCCTGTAAAACAGATTCAAATAGCCCTAATCCATCTGTTCCACCAAGCCTGGAATCGGCTGCTCTCTCGGGGTGGGGCATCATACCAAGAACATTACCTTGCTGATTACAGATGCCAGCAATGTTGTTAAGGGAGCCATTGGGATTGTTGCTGTCGTCAACCACTCCATCGGCACTACTGTAGCGAAAAACAATTTGTTGGTTGTCTTCTAGAGACTTTAGAGTGTCAGCATCGGCATAATAACAACCTTCCCCATGGGCGATGGGAATGGTGACTACCTGTCCCTGGGTGTAGTTGCTAGTCCAGGTGAGGTCAGTGCGTTCTACTGTGAGAGGGGTGCGATCGCAAATAAACCGCATATCTCGATTTCGTACCAGTGCCCCCGGCAGCAGCCCCACCTCAGTCAAAATCTGAAAACCATTACAAATCCCCATCACTAAGCCGCCCTTATTGGCAAAGTCCACCGCCGACCGCATCGCTGGAGAAAACTGGGCCACTGCACCACAGCGTAGATAGTCGCCATAGCTAAACCCACCGGGAATAACCACCACATCTACATCGCCTAAATCACTGTCCTCATGCCAGATGCGCTGGGTGGGTCGCTGGAGGATATCGCGGGTGACGTAGACAACGTCGCGATCGCAATTTGAACCGGGAAATGTAATAACGCCAAATTTCATGGGACCAAAAATGGGTAATGGGTGGGGTATCGACAGATAGCCTAAATGTTGAATGGTAGGCAGTGCCCACCCGACGACAAGCAACGGGGCGTATTACGCCGTCGCCATTGCCTGCAATTCAATGCGATAATTCTCAATCACCGGATTTGCCAGCAACTGATCGCACATTCGATCCAATTGCTCGTTAGCCGCCTCTTCGCTCTCTGCCGTTAGAGACACTTCTATATATTTACCGATACGAACCTTATCCACATTGTCGTATCCCATATGCTCCAGTCCCGAACGCACTGCCGTACCCGCTGGGTCTAGCACCGAAGGACGAAGCGTCACATACACTTGAGCCTGATAAGTCTGCGCCACAGTAGCAATCCAGAAGAATGTATAGGAAATGAGTTATCTTAACCACGTTCCAGTTGAAAACCAGGTTTCCTTGATGATCGATCAAACTGAACGTGGACAGATTTAATATTACAGCACCCCTGGAATTGCAAACGCTCCTCTACCCGAACCCCAACCCTAAGGTCTAAGCTAATAGAACCCCTCCCCCCAAAGCCATGGCTATTCGTCGTACTCGCAACCAGGAACGAATCTTAGAAGCCCTGAAAACACAAGAGCAGGCAATTTCTGCTCAGGACTTACATGGTGTGATGCGACAAGACGGCAGTCGTATTGGCCTAGCCACCGTATATCGAGCCCTTGAAGCCCTGAAGCTAGACGGCACGGTTCAAGTACGTACGTTATCGAGTGGCGAATCAATCTACAGTCTCACCCACGAGGACCGTCATCACCTCACCTGCCTGCGCTGTGGTGAATCGTTACCGATTGATGAATGCCCTGTCCACGAACTGGAAACTCACCTTAACAACTCCCACCGCTTCCGCATTTTCTATCACACCCTCGAATTTTTTGGCCTCTGCGATAAATGCCAAATGGTCTCTGGGTAGCTAGATATAGCAAACTGCTGGATGCATTCAGCAGTTTGCTGCGCACATAGCTGTTGTCAGCTAAAGCTTCCAGGGATCATCTATGCATTGAACTATGTGCGCCAAGCTATATTCAATTGGGTTTACAGTTATTACTGTTGTAAATCTCCCACGATAGACTTCATGCCCTCCAGGGTGGCAGGAATTGCACGGGGGTCCATAAACATGACCTTACTGCTGTCGCTAGCACCGATTTTGCTACCCACATCCAGATAGCTTTGGGCCAGCAAAAACTGCAGCGCTTCACGGGCGACAGGGTCGCTTTTGAGCTTTTGGGCCAAAACCTGTATGGCTTCTGCAGTGGCCTGGGCGCGTAGTACCTGCTCCTGGCGATCAGCTTGCGCTTTTAGCACAATGGTCTTTTGCTCTGCTTCGGCTTCTAAAATGGCGGCTTTTTTACGGGCTTCAGCAGACAATACCTCCGCTTCGGCCTGACCTTGGGCGGCGTTAATAGCGGACTCCCTTTCTCCTTCTGAGGTGAGGACAGCTGCCCGCTTGCGGCGCTCGGCGGCCATCTGTAGCTCCATGGAGTCTTGAACGGCCTTGGATGGAACGATATCCCGCAGCTCTACGCGGGTGACTTTCACCCCCCAAGGATCGGTGGAGATATCTAGCTCTCTGAGCAACGATTCGTTAATTTCAGATCGGGCGGTAAAGGTTTCGTCCAACTCTAGCTGACCCATTTCAGCCCGAATCTGGGTCAAGACCAGGTTCACCATGGCCGCCTGTAGGCTTTCAACCTTGTAATAGGCTTTTTCTAGATCGACAATGCGCCAGTAAACCACAGCATCCACGCTGATGGACACGTTATCGCGGGTAATACACTGCTGAGGGGGTACATCCAGTACCTTTTCGCGAATGGTCTGCTTGTAAACTACCTTATCGATAAAGGGCACGGTGAAATTTAAACCGGGCTGTAGCTTTTTGCCGTTATATCGCCCCAGGCTTTCCACCAGGGCCTCATCCCCCTGGTTCACAATGCGCACAGAACCAGCGGCAATGGAGCCGCCAAAGGCCAACATAATCAACAGTGCAAATGGGTTCATAGTGTGTCTTTTTTTAAGGAATTGGGATTTGATTTACCGTGTAGGGACGTTGCATGCAGCGCCCCTACACGGTATCGGCAATAGGCCTACAACAAGGCGCTTTCAGGCATAACGATCAGCGTATTGCCCTGGCGACCGACGACAATTACGGTTTGATTGGTTGCGATCGCTATCTCTCGATCACTACAACATGCAGGCCACGAATTCCCCTCATACATCACCCGTCCACTTTGGCCTGGCGGAATGGATGTAATGGTTCTAGCTTCCGTTGCGTCCATTAAGGCTGGCGGCTGATTACGGGGTGAAAATCGTCGCAGTGCCCAGAACATTAACAGCGACAATAGCATCCATAAAGCCACCTGCCAGCTAAATGCTACCGGCAGCGCCATTGTAAACAAGCCCACAATAATGGCACTGACCCCTAATGCTGATTCTAAAAAAGCGCTTGGAATCATTAACTCCATTACACAGAGCACAACACCAAGCAAAATCCAAAAAATTACCAAGTTCATAGACATTAAACGCTCTAGCTCAACCACATCCACTCCTGCAGGTTCTTCTATGGAAATTCTTCTATGGAAAAACGACCATCCTGGATATGGACAAGGTTTATATCAAGGGTAAGTCAGGCCAATTCAGATTGGCAGAGATGTTAAAGAACTCCTCATTTGAGCCCATTGCGATTACCATTAACCTAATATTTTTCCCTGTGCAGTTTTAATACCCCCTCAAAACCGCTGGCTGACATGACTCAAGTGGATGTCTACCCCTTTAAGAAATACGTTCTCGCCCTTGGGCCTGGGCGCGATATTGCCCCTGGCCAAAGCATCAATGAGCGCTACTGGGTACTGAGTCCAGGTGTCTGGCACGATACTCAAGCACCAGAGCCGCCAGAATACCCAGACACAGTGTCAGTGGATGCCTTGCCCTATTTACGGGCCTATCCCCATCAGTTGCATGTGCCGACGGTCTATGGGGAATGTAAGCTGCCTAATGGCCCAGTGTTACTGCTTGATAATGCCCCCATCGACCGTCATGGGCGACTGTTGCCAACATTAGGTGCAGCCTGGGCTGATGCCACACCCTTCCGTCAGATGTATTGGTGCTGGCAGCTATTTAATTTATGGCCCCACTTATATGGCATGAATATGGCGGCCAGTCTGACCGCACCGGAAGCAATTCACATTGATGGTTGGCGGGTGCGACTCAGTAATCTGCTCCCTGGCCAACCAGCATTGCACGGGTTGGCAAATGTAATTGCCAACCTACTACACAAGTCAATTCCTGCTGTGGCGGACAATCTGCAACCGATTTTGGATCAGTGCAGTACATCCCCTGCTGATTTTGACCGCATCCTTGAGCAACTCAATCGGCTGCTATTGGGGTATGCCATGCCCATTGAAATGACCACCGAGGTGGCAGGTACTACCAGCAGCGGCCAGCTACCACAAAATGAAGATGCTTGCTACCCAAGCAAAGTGGAATTAGATCGATCCAGTATGGCTGATTTACCCGGCCTACCTCGGATCGCTATTGTCTGCGATGGTGTGGGTGGCCATGCTGGTGGCGAAATTGCTAGTCAAACGGTGGTGCGATCGCTTCAGCTTCAGCTGCGAGGCTTATTAGCAGAACTTGCTGAGCAAGAAGAACCCTTGGCTCCTTATGTGGTGATGGGGCAAATTGAAGCGGCCATCCGTGTGGCCAATAATCTGGTTGCCAATCAAAATGATAGCCAGGGTCGCACTGAGCGTCAGCGTATGGGCACCACGCTGGTGGCGGCAATGATGATTCCCCAACGCATTCCCACACCCAATGGCTATGAGCAAGTTAACGAGCTTTATGTGGCCCATGTAGGGGATAGTCGGGCCTATTGGATTACGCCCGAAGCGTGTCATTTGCTCACAGTGGATGATGATGTGGCTGGACGCGAAATCACCAGTGGCAACAGCTATCCTGCCACTGCCTATGCCCGTGAGGATGCAGGCGCACTAACTCAGGCCTTAGGCACACGTGAAGCCGATGGGCTCACCCCCCATATTGAGCGTTTTATTTTGGATGAAACGGGTGTTTTGCTCCTATGTTCCGATGGTTTGAGCGATCACCAGCAAGTAGAAACCTCGTGGGCCAATTACATTGGTCTCATTGTGAAAAATATTGTGCCATTGCCCACTGCTGTCGAATCATGGGTAGAGTTAGCCAATCAAAAAAATGGCCATGACAATATCTCCGTTGTACTCATGAGCTGTAAATTAACCGGCGATACAGTAATTGTTGAGGATAATGTGCCAGCCCCTTCCTTAACGACACAGCAGGGCTACCCCACTGAACTGACGGCTGCATCTAAAGCACTACTTTATGGCGAGGGAGAGGAACCTCCTGAAATAGAGCCTCCTACCTCTGCAGAGCCTCCCCCACCAAAGCGTTCACTACAGGCACTCGTATTAAGCATTTTGCTGCTAATTGCTGTGAGTGTGGCTGGGGTAGCTGGCATGCTGCTGTGGCAAAACTTCCGACCTAGCCCCCCTAACAACCTGCCAGAACCCTCCACAGCACCCGATTCCTAAGCTTTTTATTGAGGAGTTCTAGCATGGCTGACTTCATCTGCTAGACACGACTTTAGCAACTCGTTGGTTGTTAAAGTCGTATTTATAACGCTATCTTGTGAGAAAATAATTTGCAGGTAAAT
>JAHQVZ010000372.1 GCA_019634055.1 Leptolyngbyaceae cyanobacterium MAG.088 | reverse complement strand
GGTGGCTCTGGGCGAGTGCCTGCTGGCTGCAACAATATTGTTGGCCTCAAGCCTACCCGAGGGTTGCTCAGCACTCGACATACCGTAGAAGCCTGTAGAACGTTAGACTGTCTTTCTATTTTTGCGCTGACGGCAACAGATGCCCATACAGTATTAGAAATTGCCCAAGGTTATGACCCAGTGAATCCCTTTTCTCGTCCAGCCGTTAAGCTCTCAGCGTCTCTAAGTGGCTATCAGCCCCAACAAGCATTTCGATTTGGCGTGCCTCGGCCTAACCAACAAGAGTTTTTTGGCAATAGTGAGGTAAAAACCCGCTATGAAAATGCCATAAAAACTCTCATAGACATGGGCGGAACCCGCATTGACATTGACTATGCTCCATTTATGCAGGCCAACAATTTATTATTTAATGGTCCTTGGGTGGCTGAGCGCTATGTTTCCGTAGGCGCTTTTGTGGAGGAGAACCCGGATGCTGTTTTCCCGATTACGCGAGAGATTTTGCTCAAGGCCAAAGAGATTACGGCCATCAAAACATTTGAAGGTCTCTATGCTGTGGAAACCTTAAAAAGAAAGATTCAATTGATGTGGAATAAAGTTGACTGTTTGGTAGTGCCAACAACGGGAACCATCTATCGGATTGATGAAATTGAAGCCGACCCCCTAACGCTAAATTCTAATTTGGGCTATTACACAAATTTCGTGAATTTGCTAGATTTAAGTGCGATCGCAATTCCCAATGGCTTTCAATCTAACGGCATCCCCACGGGCATCACCTTGGTAGGCTCACCCTATCAAGAAAACTATTTAGCCAGTCTAGGGGATGCACTTCATCGTCAACAGGTTACCCAGTTAGGAGCCACTGAATTTACCTTTGCAGCCCTCGAAAAGATACATCATTAATTTTAATGGGTTGACAAAAAAGAGTGATGCAAAAATATTGACAAATTAGTTGTCTTCGTATCGTTGACTACAGGTTCTCTTTTTCGAAATTGGTTCAATACCCATATTATTCGGCTTGCACACCTATATTGCAGCATTAACAGGTGCACAACCGAGGGGACAGCCACTATCTGAGAGAGCTTGATTATCATGACATTTTCGAGAAGACAGTTTAATCAGTTTTTTCTGGGGGTTTTGGGTAGTGCCACTCTAACCGCCGCCTTAGGAAGTTGCACAACGAAAGAAAGTGAACCAGTAGCCACGCCCGAGGCCGCTCCTGAGGCCGCCCCTGAGGCCGCACCAGAACCCAGTGCGGCTGCCACAGAAAAGATTCCAGTTAGGTTAGCTCAGAATCTCTCTCCGATCTCTGGTGTGGCCATTGTCGCTAAGGAAAAAGGCTTTTTTGATGAACAGGGGCTAGCGGTTGAAGTCAGTAACTTCACCTCTGGGAAACAATGCCTGGAAACCGTTATTGGGGGGGCTGCCGATATTGCCACCACAGCGGAGGCCCCGACCACGGCGGCCACCATGGCACAACAACCCATTGCCTTTTTGGCCCGCATGGAGTACTCCGATCTCAAAACCCTCACTGCCACCAGTGCAAATGTAGCGGCCCTAGAAGATCTAAAAGGCAAGCGTATTGGCTTTACGGCCGGGACTGGCGGCGAGGTTTATACCATGGCCGTACTTAAAGAAGCAGGACTGACGCCCGAAGATGTTACCCTGGTCAATTTGCGACCTCAAGAAATGTTGGCGGCGCTTACCTCAAAGAGCATCGATGCTTACAATACCTGGGAACCTCATATTAGTAACGGTGAGAAAACCTTAGGCGACCAGGTGGTGCAATTAAACACTCAGGGCATTTATTCTGAAACGTTCAATATTGTCACCATGGTGGATTATCTCGACAAAAATCCAGAGGTGGCCGAGAAGTTTATGCAGGCTCTGTTAGATGCAGAAGACTGGATTAAGGCTAACCGGGAGGATGCCATTACCCTGATTGCTGAAACCGTAGGCATGAAGCGAGAAGACCTGGCCCCCATTTGGGATGATTATATTTACGAAGTGGTGCTCGACCAAAAGGTTCTGGATATTTTGGACACCCATGCAGCCTGGCGGTTAGAAAGTGGCAATCACCCCGATGGTGTTACTGAAGTGCCAGATTTTAAGACAATTATTTACTCAGAACCTCTAAAGGCGGTTGCCCCTGACCGGGTCAAAATTTAACGTGAAGTAAATGGGTATTTCTAAACAACGACAGCAACTTTTGAACCGTTGGGCCTTTATTCTGTCTATCCCCTTATTTTTTGGTGGCTGGGAGATTATATCTCGGTCGGGGATGGTAAATCCTGTTTTATTCCCCCCTCCAACATTAGTGGCCTTAGCCCTTTATAAGTGGGCCACACAGGGCCCCTTACTGGTGGATATCGCCATGAGTCTCTCTCGGGTCTTAGTTGGCTTTATATCGGGGGCAGTTGCAGGGATTTTAATAGGGATTTTAACCGGGCGCTATCAATTTATCGCTAATCTGTTAACACCTGTGTTTCAACTGTTGCGACCGATTCCGCCGATTGCGTTTGTGCCCATCGTAATCCTATGGTTTGGTCTCTCAGAACTGGGTAAATGGTTCCTGGTGTTTTGGGGTGTCTTTTTTACCGTATGGATAGCGGCCCATTTAGGGGTACAGCGGGTGGATAAAACCCTGATTCGAGCGGCTCAATGTTTGGGTACCCCGGAGCAAAAAATGTTGCCAGAGGTGTTGTTGCCCGGGGCTATGCCCTATATTTTAGTAGGGTTAAGAACGTCGGTGAGCATCTCTTTTTATACCCTGGTGGCGGCTGAACTGGCTGGGACATTTTCTGGCATTGCCTACCGCATTGATATTGCTCAACAAAATTTACAGGTGGGCCAAAGCCTGGGGGGCTTAATCATTTTGGGGTTGATTTCAGCCATGGCCGATAAGGCCTTTGGTGTGTTTTCTAAAAAAATGGTTTGGTGGTCGTAATGAACCCTGAGATACCCCTATCTACTTCTACTAGCCCAGTTGCCCAACCGTCCAGGCAATATGCTGCTCCCATAGCAGGGCAGTCGGGGCATATTGCCATAGACCAAATACGTATTGCCTTTGGTACTGGAAAACAAAGCTTTCTCGCAGTGGAGAACTTCTCTCTAGAGATTGAACCAGGGGAGTTTGTTTGTTTGATTGGCCCCTCTGGCTGTGGTAAATCCACCGTCCTCAACAGTATTGCTGGATTTATTACCCCTACCCAGGGAACTGTGTCGGTGGATAATCGGCAGATTGATGGTCCAGGCGGCGACCGGGGGATGGTATTTCAGCAACCATCGTTGTTTCCCTGGAAAACGGTATTGGGTAATGTGGCCCATGGACCGCTGATGGCAGGCAAATCAAAAGCTGTTGCCCATGGCATTGCCCAAGATTTTCTAGAAATGGTGGGGCTGGCAAATTTCAAGAAGCATTATCCAATGATGTTATCGGGGGGAATGCAGCAGCGGGTTGCGATCGCAAGAGCCCTGGCAAATTCTCCTCAAGTGCTATTGATGGATGAACCCTTTGGTGCATTAGATGCCCAGACCCGGTTTATGATGCAAGAAAATCTACTTAAGCTATGGCAAGACCTAAAAACCACCGTGGTATTCGTCACCCACGATATTGACGAGGCCATTTTCCTAGCCGATCGGGTGGTGGTCATGAGTGCAAATCCAGGTCGAATCCTCAAAGATATCAGCATTCCCCTGCCCCGACCTAGAGCGATTGAAATCCTTCTAGATCAAAAATTTGCAACCCTTAAAAAAGACTGTTTTGATCTAATTCGTCAAGAAAGCCTGCTGGCCTTTGAACAACAGAAAATAGGAACTTAAATGAGCTGCAAGCATACTGCCCATGCTTCTAAGTGGGTGAACACAATCTTTTATAAGACATAAACAAACAGTTTGACTTCGCAGATTCTGCCCCCAACCCCCCAATTTTGGGGGCTTTGAGTCTAGCATCCCCCAAGATATAGCCCAAGGGGCATTCAAGAAAGGGGGACGGGAGGGGGCCTCGACATCTGAAAACTAATTGGGTCAATTCTTAGTAATGACGCAACTCAACTTATTGGGATATTCCATGCTGACGAATCGGAATCATAATGATAAATGTTGTCCCTTCCTCAGGAACAGTAAAAAAGGTTAGTGAACCATGATGGCTTTCAACAATAATTTGATAACTGATAGAGAGGCCCATCCCTGTACCTTTTCCAACTGCCTTAGTGGTGAAAAAAGGATCAAATATTCGTGCCTGAACGTCTTCAGGAATACCTAAACCAGTATCATTAATTGCAATGAAAATATGTTCACTATCCTTAAATTGGGTGCTGATAGTAATCTGACTAAGTCTTTCCTCAGAGGACATTGGTCCTAAGATATGACTATCTTGCAAATTAGAGGCTTGGTTATGCCGCTCATCCAATGCATCAATGGCATTGGATAGCAAATTCATAAACACCTGATTGAGCTTGCCAGGATAACATTCAACCTCTGGCAGCTCTTCATACTGTTTATTCAATTGAATCGCCGGTCGATGGAGGGTTTCCTTTAATCGATGGTTCAAAATTACCAGAGTGTTATCTATACCATCATGAATATCAACCAATTTATAGTCAGCTTCATCCAACCTGGAAAAATCTCTCAGGGACAACACAATCTCACGAATACGTGTTGTCCCAAGCTTTATGGAGCCTAGAATTTTTGGAAAATCCTCCTCAATAAAAGGGAGATCTATAGAGTCAATATTTTCTTGAAGCTTGGCATCTGGGTTGGGCAATCGTGTTTGATAAAGTCGCAGCAATTGAAATAAATCATCACTATATTCTTGAATTGGCGTGAGATTACCATGGATAAAATTAATCGGGTTGTTAATTTCGTGGGCAACTCCTGCAACAAGCTGTCCTAACCCAGACATTTTTTCTGTTTGTACAAGCTGAGCCTGAGTTTTATTTAAATCGAATAAAGTAGATTCCAAAGCCGCCTGTGTTCTACGGCGTTCTAAATTCTCACGAGCAACATCACAATTACGCTGCCTAAGTTCACGGTGGGTGTAAACGTAATCTAAAATCAAGCCGAGTAACGGCACCACATAGGCAATAATCTTTAGAAAATGAGCAATATTGAAGTGATTGTCAAACAGAGCTTGTGAGCCAAACGACATATGAAGCTGAGTGGCTATATTAGGGATCGTGCTGATGATTAACGCATGGGAAAATAAGCTGGGATATTTCTGAAAGAATCTTGGGTAGACAAAAATGCCCGCAAACAAAAATAAAACCAATGGTATGACATCCCAGGGTCGGGTCATTAACGAATCTGGAAATAATGTTTGAGGTAAATTGTGACTAGTGGCGCAAAATTTAATAGTTATATAGGCGATACCACCAAAGAACGTGCTGGTGATAACTACGAATATAATGTTGCCACGCCATCGATTGCCAATGTTTCCGACTAAGAACAAACTAACGCCAACGGTGGTTAGAACAACATTAAACAAACGACAAAGTGCCCAGGTAAACGGAATTAAGTTACGATTATCAGCGACAGCTTCAATCAGGCGATCTGCAGCCAGGGTGTGAAAAGCATCCATCATCCCAGCACATAACAACACCACCCCCAACACAGGAGTCGTTACATCACGGGTAGTTGCAAAATGGGCAAAGGCTAAGATAACCGTAAACAGAGCGGTGCAAAATGCACTCCACTCTAAAATAGTATGGGTAAAACTACCGCTCAGGGCCAGGTACAAGGTTTCGGTAAACTGATACGGTGGCAGAAACGTTAAAGCCTCTGCATTTAAAGGAACATCCTGAGAACCAAAATCTACCCCTAGATAGTTTAAGCTCAAAGGCAACAGACAAATTAAAATTACCAAAACCACAAGTTGAGGCGGTAGCCTCAGTCTGGTAGCATGAGAGTTTTTCTGCCGGAACATCAAAAGATTTTTGAGCCTCAGCACATTGGATTCAGCTACAGGATTCGGTAAATAGAACATCAATTCAGATGTCAGGTATGAAATTTCCTATTTAGAGTTCCCTTATCTTTTTGGCCAGTCTGCATCCATAAAACAGCTAACAATGCCTTATATTCCAATACGAGGCATGAGGTTTAGACTTGAAATGGTGTCACCTTAAACTAATGTCCCATCCCCCATCTGCCGTAAAGACCTCAGTCCTAACCGGATGTACGCTAATCGCCTTTGCTGCCAATTCATTACTCACCCGTATGGCCTTGGGGTCGAGTGCCATTGATGCGGCTAGCTTTATGACCCTTCGATTAGCTTCTGGTGCCATTATGTTGTCAGCCATTATGGTCTTTGGCCAGGGAAAACCACTGGCCAACCTGCCAGGAAAATGGACAGCGGCCTTAATGCTATTTCTCTATGCCGTTACCTTTTCGTTTTCGTACCTGCAGTTGACGACAGGCACGGGGGCGTTAATTCTCTTTGGCACAGTACAAGTAACCATGATTTTAGCTGCCCTAAAGCAAGGAGAAAAACCTCAATTACTGGAATGGGTAGGATTATGTATGGCCTTAGCAGGGTTGGTCTATCTTGTGTCTCCAGGTTTAGCAGCTCCACCGATTGTGGGGTCGACCCTAATGGTGATTGCTGGGGTGGCCTGGGGATTTTACTCATTGTTAGGGCGTGGCACCCAAGATTCAGTGGGCTATACAACGGCTAACTTTGTGCGGGCAGTCCCATTTGCCATTGGAGTCAGCCTGGTGAGTTTACCGGAACTATCTCTAACCCCACGGGGGGTGATTTTGGCATTCCTGTCAGGGGCGCTGGCGTCTGGGGTAGGCTATGCCATTTGGTATACCGCCTTAAAGGGATTAACAGCCACCAGAGCCGCGACCGTACAGCTGGCAGCACCAGTAATCGCATCACTGGGCGGAATTTTATTTTTGCAGGAGCCTTTGACAGTCAGGTTATCGATGGCTTCTTTAATGATTTTAGGCGGTATTGGCTTAGCCGTAATCGGGCGTAGCGATCGCTAAGCTCATTACGGTATGTCTTGCACCTTCAGTAGCTGATCACTACATTCCAAAATTGTTAGGCCGTGGTTCTGGTTGGGAGACTGAGGAAATTCAATCTGCACCCTATTGTTGTCTTGCAGTTGCCACAGACCTTCTACTGCCCGATTACCATCGGTAGGCGCAATCTGATACACAATAAACGTACCATCCTGACGAAATTCTAACCCTTCTCGCCCTCTCGCTGGTGGAAATGGGTAGTCCATGGGGCGATAAACCCGTACACCTCCTGCATCTTCTTCTCTAGAATGGAGCCACTGCTGAAAGATGGGGGTAGGTAAAGTCATTGATGTCGCTTGCAGAACAGTTGGCGAAAAAGAGTTAGTAGACAGTGGAGATATTTTAGCAACCCCCACTGTCCCATTGATCATAAACCACAGCAATAGAATGCCTACTAAGCCAGTGATTACGCCAGTCATCCAGGTGGTCAGTTTGATTCGAAAAAGGTGACTTCGCTGAGGTGGTCGAACCATACTTTTAACCTCGATGAGTGACGTAATCAACTAAGGGGCAACTTCTATTTTTACAGCAGCCTACGCATTGTCACTGCCATCATAGAACAGAAGATCAGTATAGCGATTTCCAGAGAAATTGCCCGCCACAATTGACTGCCAGGTTTTGCGTAACCCACTATAAGACTGCAGCAGCGTCAGGTTGCCAGCACCATCATTGACATAAATTTCTACTTCGCCCGTAGTGGCATCATAGAACAAGAGATCAGTATAGCGACTTCCAGAGAAATTGCCCGCCACAATTGACTGCCAGGTTTTACGCAACCCACTATAAGACTGCAGCAGCGTCAGGTTGCCAGCACCATCGCTCGTATACATGTCTGCTTCACCCGCAGTCGCATCATAGCAGTACAACTCGGAGTATTTATTGTTGCTAAAATTACCTGAGACAATGATCGACCAGGTTTTACGTAATTCATCGTAAGAATTTACCAGAGAGAGATTACCATTGCCATCATTGACGTACAGCTCTGCTTGATCAGTGCTCGGTTCAGGAGGCTCTGGAGGTTCAGGAGGCTCAGGAGGCGTTTGGGGCGTACCCAGATTGCTTCGTTCGTTATCTAATACGGCCTGCATCCTTACCACCTGTTCTTGGGTAAACATAAACATGCCGGCATCATTGGTGTAGTCCATGTAATTCATGAACATGTCACCATTTGGACCATTATTACAGCTAACACTGGGGAACGTAGGTAAGCCTGTATTGGGACCAGCTTGATTGGGGGTGTCATCAACAAAATCACTGCCAAAACAACCATTGCCATCATCCCCCCAGATGTGTCGCAGGTTGAGCCAGTGGCCAACCTCATGGGTGGTTGTGCGTCCTAAATTAAAGGGGGCGCTTGCGGTTCCTGTCGTGCCAAAGCCTGTGTGGGTAACTACAATCCCATCGGTGGCAGCTGGGCCTCCTGGAAATTGTGCATACCCTAGCAATCCGCCGCCGAGTTGACAGACCCAGATGTTGAGATAGCGATCGGTAGGCCAGGGGTTACTACCTCCTGTGGCAGCTGATTTGACAGTATCATCCGTAGAAAAGCTGTTAACGCTAGTTTCTTTACGGACAATACCGTTAGTTGGGTTGCCGTTTGGATCGCTAGTGGCTAAGGCAAATTCAATTCTGGCATCACCAGCTAAGGGTTTAAATGGTTCTGGAATGGCAGCGGCATCAGGATTTTGTAACCGAAAATCTCGGGTAAGAACATCAATTTGACTGTCAATTTGTTCGTCTGAAATGTTTTGTTCTGGGCTATTGGCGTTGTAAACGACATGTACTACAACCGGAATAGTTGTGATGCCGGTTCTTGCCGCAGAAATCCCCTGACGGGCATATTCCATGGAGCGAATTTCAATTATCTGCCGATTGACCGCATAGTTAAGATCGGTGGTTAACAATCGATAATGAATATCCATTGCGCCACAATTTCGGCGTTGAGATAAGCCAACTGTCATAATATGGGGACTCCTTTACTTAAGCGTTGGTCAAGTTAAAGTTTGTCAATGTTTATACCTATGTCAGGTATAGAAGCAAAGTCCATTATCGGCAACTTCTGACCAAATGATAATGACCTGTAAGGGTACTATCTGAGACTCAACTACTTTTTTTAACTAGCTTGACTGGTGCGATCGCAAACGAACCACAGGCCCACAAGGTATAAGGCCAGGGGAATTGAAATTGCCAACCCTGCCGTCTGTTTTATCGGGGTAGACCGGGCTTAAACTAAGGCATACCCTTAACTTCCTGACGCTGACAAGTAGCATCTGTGACTCTATTCAAAAACCTGCGCGGTGGCGCACTAATGAGCCTTGGTTATATGTTGTCGCCACTGTCGTGGTGGAATGATTTATTTTTTAATTTGCCCATTGCCCTGGTATTTGGCTATGGGGTGAGTTGGCTGAATCCTCACTGGTTTGTGCCGGGCACGATAGTGGGCTATTGGCTCTCTAATGTGCTAGGTATGGTGATGATGCAGTTTGGGGCAGTGGATATGTTTTTACCTGAGGATAAACGTAATCTGACCCGAGATGCCTGGATTGGCTTTGGCGGTGCAACGTTATATACGGTGGTGGTGGCGGGGTTAGTTTATTGGCATGTGTTGGATATTCCTGATTTTTTAACGGATTTGCATCCTTGAGTTGTTTATAGGGTTTATGCAAGAGAATAAATGCAGGATGTAGTGCAATTGTTCAAAATCTCTCCCCTCCTGGGAGGGGCTCCGGGGTGGGTCTCTTCGAGGTTGTCTACGGTCGGCTCGGTTACTGGCGCTAGCGGTTAACCCACAATGCTTTCAGCCTCCCTTCCGAGAGGGGATGAGGGTAGATATTTGCGACTTGAAGAGATTTTTTGTTGATACGGTGAACAAACACTAATTACCCATCGCCACCATCCCCACATCAGTCCCTTTCACATACCGATCAAACCACCGAAACTGCTCCCAAAGCACATGCTCTATACTCTCTCTAGCACGGTACCCATGGTCCTCAAAAGGCAACAACACCAGCCGCGCCGTCCCCCCTGACCCCCGTACAGCTTCATAGAAAACCTTAGACTGAAACGTCAGCGTACCAGGGTTAGAATCATCATCCCCATGAATAATCAACACCGGCTGCTTAACCTGGTCCGCAAAAAACGTAGGCGACAGTTGAATATACGCATCCCTGGCCTCAAAAAGAGACCGACGCTCTGCCTGAAAGCCAAAGGGCTGATTGGTTTTATTGTATGACCCACTGCGGGCAATGCCCGCTTGAAACAAATCCGTATGGGCCAAAAGATTGGCCACCATCAGCCCACCATGGCTGTGGCCAATCACACCAATGCGATCAGGGTCTGCCACCCCCATCTCAACCGCTTGTTTGACCGCAGCTTCTGCATCGGCCACTAACTGGGGCACAAAAGTATCGTAGGCCGTCTCCGGATCGCCCAGCATCGGCATCGCAGTCTGGTCCAGTACCGCATAACCCTGGAGTAAAAAGAACAAATGGGAGGCCCCATACAGCCGCATAAACCGCTGGGCCGACCCCCTCACCTGGCCAGCGGTGGCCGCATCAGAATACTCCGACGGATAGGCATAGAGCACCGTGGGTAGCCGTTGCCCTTCTTGGTAACCGGGGGGCAAATAGAGATGGAAACTAAGGGGAACTCCATCTGCCCGCCCGTAGCGAACAATCTGTTTTTTAATTGCCCGCAATTGGGGGGTGGGATCAGCAAAGTCCGTGATTAACTCACGGGTCAGGGCCGCTGCCCCCGCCGTTGTTTGACTTGCCTCGCCAAAGCTGACCAGGTAATAATTGGGCACATCTACGGCAGATTCGGAGCGTAATACAAAGCGAGTCTCGTCCCCGGCAAATGCAACAAAATATTCATAGCGCTCTGGATCACAGCGAAACAATCGCTGTGTTTCACCAGTGTCTAGATCGCGCAGATCTAAAAACGGTCGATCCCCCTGGTCAGTAGCCCCACTGCCACTAAAGTAAACGGCATTGTCCCGCTGTCTGATTACCCAACGACCATTGGGCAATACCCGAAACAATGGATAACCAGGATTGCCATAGCGATCGTCCTCGTTCAGGTCAAACCACAGACGCGATGTGCCGTTGTCCACATCCAACAGCCAGGTATAGCGCCAACGCCGGATGCGTTCCCGCTGGGTGAGCATCAGCGTACTCCCCTCTGCAAACCAAGACTGCCAGGACCGGATCCGGTGCTCAGCTTTAAAGACAACCTGGGCCTCTGTGGTAAAAGGAGCCTCCAGACGCATAAGCTGGTCCCGGTGAGGCACCTCGGCCACTGGGTCGCCACCATCCAAGGCTTCTAGCCAAAACAACGTGTGTGGAGCGGTCGGACGCCAGCCCACCGAACGGGGTCCAAGACGTACCCCCTGGGCCGGTACCTGGTCAGCCACGGGGAGTGACGCGATGGTGGCAACAACATCGCCGTTGTTGTTCCACACCTCTGTTTCACTGGCAAACCGTCGCCAGGTTACCTCATGGGACCAGGGACCGACTAAACGCCTCACCAAAAGATACTCTCCAGAGGGTGAAAACTGGGCCATGGTATAGGGTGCCGGTGCACCAATTACATTTATCTTGCCAGTTACCGGGTCGAGAATCACCAGCTCAGAGGTGGTGTAGTACTCAAACAGATCATCGTCATGGGCGGTCTCAAGCAAATTGCGAGCTTCGTAGGTAGACCGAGACGATGCGCCCACCCCTTCGAGAATATCTGGCCCGATGGGAATAGCTGGAGGGGCTGGGACGGGACCGCGTTGGGGAGGAATGCGACGCACCAGAAGGCGCTGCTGATCGGGGAGCCAGCTAACGGCATTGCTTATCAGTGGGTTAAGGGCGATTGCCTTAATTTCTTTGAGGTCAGCCTCAAAGAAATTGAGGGCACCTTCGATGGAACCGACCCAGAGGCCGATGCGATCGCAACGTTTAACCATCAGGGCAAACCGCTGACCATCAGCCGTCCACCTAACGTTATAAATCTCGGCATCTGCGGGCAGGTTAAGCGCCGTTGTGGCCCTGTTTTCGATCTGCACTAAACGAGGAGAGATTACCCCATGGCGACCATGGGGGCCATTGATCGCAGGATTCATCCGAATGCCCGCCAGCTTATGCATCGGGGCAGCCAGCTCAGATAACGCCGGATAGAGGACCGGATCGGCAAGCAGCATATAGTCCCCCGTCGGTGACGTCCACACCTGAGGAAACTGCTGATTGTGCATTACATCGAGTACTTCATCCGGGGGAGATTGCCAATTAGATTGAGAGGTTAGACTGTCTTGAGAGACTCCCGGGGTTGCCGTCATCACAAATCCTGCCACGGTTAACACTACCCAGAATAACGATTAATGAGTCTTTTTTTCATTAGAAAAGGCTACTATCAAACCCCACTGTCGTTCGGCTGAGCTACGTCGAAGCCTAATGCCTGAGGGGATTGCATGCAATCCCCCTACTGCCCATTGCCTGATCTAGGAAGTGTATCAAATGTCGTAATTAAGAAAATGCTTACCAAAACTATGTAAACCAGCAAGTAAATAAGAAATAATCCCTGGTTCAGAAACCAATAGTCTTGACTCTGGCTGAGGTAGGTTTGCCAAAACGAAACGCAATTACTGCCCTGATGCCATCCATAACAGTTGGCAGGGCTGGTCAGAATAACTAGCCCTTGCCCCAACAGACTCGGTAAGACCTTCCCTAATTTCAAGAGAATGGTTGCTTGGGGGTGCTGTGGCAATAGTTTTAGACCATAAAGGACCCAAACCAGATAAAAGGGACCTAAAAAAATAAAATAAATTATCCATCCCGGGCTGGTAGACGCAGCATTTAGAAAAATAACCGAACCCACCAAACTATAGACAATCAAAAGTAGAACAAATTTTCTGAGCCTAATCCGCATCCTCAACATTTTCCTGGGAACTAGCGTCCTGCGCGCCAGCCGTCAGGTCTATATGAAATGTATTGCCCGTAGACTGTTCCAGGGCATGCACAAGTCTTAGCTGCATCAGTGTGGGATTTTTGTTGGTTAACCGGGCGGCATTGGCCAAACTTCTGAGGGCTGCCGTTTCACCACGGGCGCGTTCCAACTGAGCCAACCCTTCCTGGCGAGCCTGCACAATTTGGGCATAGAGCTTTTTCAATTCCCCTGGCAGCATCAGGTCACGAATGCTCAGGTCGATCAGCCGTAACCCCAAAGGCGTAACCTGGCTGGCGGTCATTTCCAGCAGTTGCTGATTGAGTGAACTATTGCCGAGCAAATCGTCCATGGCCACCGTACTGATTAGCGATCGCAACCCATTTTGCACCGTCAGATAGACCCCCTGACGATAATCAGCCACCTGATTAATCACCATCGCCGGGTCACTAATTTCGTAAACCGCCGTCAGACTTACCTTTAAACCCACCCCATCAGCCGTTAACACCGCCTGCCCCGGCACGCTCAAATACTGGGGCCGCATGTCTACTTTACGGAT
>JAHQVZ010000371.1 GCA_019634055.1 Leptolyngbyaceae cyanobacterium MAG.088 | reverse complement strand
TGGTGGCGGAGGCAGATGAGTCCGACGGCTCCTTAGTGAAACTGTCAGCGGCCATTGGCGTTATCACTAATATTGAACTCGATCATCCAGATCATTACAGCACCCTGGATGAGGTAGTAGACATTTTTAAACACTTCGCCCAACAGTGCGAAATAGTGATTGGTAGTGCCGATTGCAATACGGTGCTCAATCAAATTCAGCCTGCCATCACCTATAGTTTGAGACCAGAGTCAGGCGCTGATTATATTGCCAAAAATATTTGTGAAACGGCCCAGGGAACCACAGCCGAGATCTGGGAACAGGGTCAGCGTTTGGGTGAATTACATCTGGCAATTTTGGGACGTCATAATTTGAGTAATGCCCTGGCTGCCATTGCCATTGCCCGGAAGCTGGGCGTGGGATTTGAAGCCATTGCAAAAATCATGGCTACGTTTGAAGGGGCCAAGCGCCGTTTTGATCACCGTGGATTCCATAACAATATTTTGTTTGTTGATGACTATGCTCACCATCCCAGTGAGATTAAGGTGACGCTGGCAGCTGCTAAGGTTAAAAGCACAGAGATTTTAGAAGGCATTGGCCAACGTCGTGTGGTAGCTCTGTTCCAACCCCATCGCTATAGTCGCATTACAACGCTATTGCAAGAATTTTCAACAGCATTTACCGATGCGGATCAGGTGATTGTCACTGATATTTATAGTGCTGGAGAGAAAAATGCCTCAGGTATTACTGGGGAAGGTGTCACCAGCACCATTGGCGAACACCATGCCCAGGTTAGTTATGCGCCTACTCTGGATGCTGTGAAAACAAAACTAGCATCGTTATTACAGCCCGGTGATCTGGTTATTTTTCTGACGGCTGGCAACTTAAATCAGATCATTCCAGATGTCATGGACTATCAAATCAAACAAGCTGAAAAGGCTGCTCTGACGAGTGTTTAGAACTATGTAACTGCCCATGGCCCTTGAAAAGCAACTAACGAGTACAGGCTGTATTGTTAAGGCTCAGTATTCCCTCGCCAGTTTAACCACATTTAAAGTCGGTGGCCCAGCTGAATGGTTTGCCGCCCCCCGTAGTGTCAGTGAGCTTCAAGCCTGTGTGCAATGGGCCAATGCCGAAGGCCTGGCCATTACTCGTTTAGGGGCAGGTTCTAATTTATTGATTAGCGATCGCGGGTTACCAGGTTTGGTGATCTGTACACGCTATCTACGCCAGGCTGAGTTTGATCAGACTGGTCAAGTAACCGCCGCCGCCGGTATGCCCATGGCTACCCTGGCCTGGAAAGTGGCTAAACGTGGCTGGAAAGGATTGGTTTGGACGGTTGGTATTCCAGGTACCGTAGGCGGGGCCGTGGTTATGAACGCAGGGGCCCATGGTAGCGATACCCAAGAAATTTTAGTGAGTACAGAGGTGCTTAACCCCGATGGCTCCCTAGAAACCCTCACACCCGATCAGCTTCAGTTTAAGTATCGAACATCCGCCTTACAGTCGGATCGGCGGATTGTGACCCAGGCGACATTTCAACTGCAGCCCGGCTACGATCCAAAGGTTGTAAGGGCAGAAACATCTGCAGATCTAGAACAACGTCGTTCTACCCAGCCTTACCATTTGCCCAGTTGTGGTAGCGTATTTCGCAATCCCAAACCTAAAAGTGCGGGCTGGTTAATCGAACAATCTGGTCTAAAAGGCTTTAAAGTTGGCCAGGCCCAAGTGGCAGAGCGTCATGCCAACTTTATTCTCAACTGTGGTGGAGCAACTGCTAGCGATATTTTCAAACTGATTCGCCATATCCAGGGCATTGTGGATGACAAGTGGTCTTTGCAGTTAAGACCTGAGGTGCAAATTTTAGGGGATTTTCAGACAGGCTAGGGAACTGTCAAATTTAGAATTAGGATTGGTCTGCGTGAGTGGTGAGTGGTGAATCGTAAATTAGTTTGTAGAGAATTTACAACCAAAAAACGTTTGTATGCTATTCCCCTCACTAGCGCAGCAAATTCACGATTCACCATTCACTAAACATTGCAATTCCGGCCAAGGCAACGTATAGTTTGACAGTTAATTTAGTAAAATCAGGCCGCCGATTATGAGCAAAGGGCAAGGTTTTGGCTTCGGTCTTGGGAAAATGAAAGAGCTGAGCGAAGCCTTCAAAAAGGCTCAGCAAGTTCAAGAAGGAGCTAAAAAACTCCAAGAAGAACTAGAACTTATGGAAATTGAAGGCCAGTCGGGCGGTGGATTGGTCAAGGTTGTCCTGAGTGGTAATCAAGAGCCCAAACGAGTTTCTATTTCCCCTGAAGCGATGAACGAGGGAGCAGAAGTTCTGTCTGATTTGGTGTCAGCTGCCATGCGTGATGCTTATCTCAAATCTACCGAAACTATGCGTGAGCGCATGGAAGAACTGACCGGTGGCTTACAGCTACCAGGTCTATAAAATTGCTGCCATAGAGTTATCTAAAGGCGGCTAGTGTATTGGTCGCTAGTCGCTTTTAAATGTCTACTTAGCTATGTTCATCGAGTTTGTGTTATGACAACCCGACTGTTGTTTGTTTGTCTGGGCAATATCTGCCGCTCACCGTCTGCAGAGAATATCATGAACTATTTGTTGGAGCAGCAAGGTTTGCACTCAAAGATAAGCTGTGATTCAGCAGGGACATCCAGCTATCACATTGGTAGCTCACCAGATAGTCGCATGGCTGCCGCTGCCAAAAAGCGTGGTATTAATCTGGTCGGCAGTGCTCGACAGTTTACGGTGTCTGACTTTGAAGCGTTTGACGTGATCTTAGCGATGGATGACAGCAACTATCGCAATATTTTATCCCTTGATCCATCTGGACAATATGCCCACAAAGTAAAACTAATGTGCGAATTTTGTCAGAAGTATCCTGATCGTGATGTTCCTGACCCTTATTACGGTGGAGCAGATGGGTTTGACTATGTAATTGATTTATTAATGGATGCTTGTGGTGGTTTGCTACAAGAATTGGGTGAAGAGTAAACGAGAAACGCCCCTCATACTAATTACTAACTATTGCCCACTCACCGTCTCAACCCTAATTTTCAACTTTGACGCTGCACTAGTAGACTGTCAACTTTAAAGATTCAGGTGAGGGCCGTGAGTCGTAAGTTTTGAATCGTGAGTGGGGTTTCAAGTCTGAAAGCTATCTTACTGAGAAACTCCTCTACCCGAAAATTATAAATTGACACAATACTGTTTCACTTTTGAAAGACGAAGTCATAGCTTTTGTAGAGACCTTGCTCATAGTTCATAACTATCCAAGTGTCTGGGTCGAATGCCAGGGGGTAGGCCTCGCTTTGTGTTGATTGATGAGCTTTAGAGAGCGTGCAGTACGGCGAGGCAATGGCCTCATGCACATTGGCTTGAGGTGAATTTTGTTCGATGGATAAAAGCTGGGTCAACTGACTGCGGGAAAGACGTTGGTTAGCATTGATCATCGCCTGACAAGTGGCATTTGTATTTGCACGCTGCCACGGCTGAACAGCTTGTGACTGTATAGGCTTAGTAGATAGGGGTGTGGAAAGACGGGACCATACATCTTGAGGAACCAGGGCTAAGGCGACCAGGGCAAGGCCACCCAGTAGCCAAGGGCGGGATGATGGGCGCGGTTTAACATGGTAAGCGAGATGTTGTCTATTGGGTCTTTGGTGTACTGGACCACGGGTTGGAGCATAAAGCTTAGACTGAGTCATAGGACAAACGTTCTAGAGGTTGTTGTACAATATTAGTACAAATGAACTAAAAAGATCTAATTTGCGGCTATAAAATCATTTTTTTTATCATTTAGGGAGCAAGTTATAGTAGCCCTCTGCTGAAAAGGATCAAAGATGTTTTTGATGACTGCAACCTGTAGAAAGCGATGGTGAATCGGACGCTGGTGTGGTTTCGGCGTGATCTACGGGTATATGATCATGAGCCACTTTCTCGTGCAGCCCGACGTGGGGCTGTTATTCCTGTTTTTGTCTTTGATCGTTCACTATTGCACCATCCGGAAACGAGTCCTGCCCGAGTGGCCTTTATGGTGGACTGTTTGCGCCACCTAGATAAGGATTTAAGACGTTTAGGGGGACGTTTAATTTTGCGCAGTGGTGATCCGGTGAAGGTGTTGCCACAGCTAGTTGAGGAAACCCAGGCTGAAGGTGTTTATAGCTATATCGATTGTGAACGTATTTATGGTCGGGTGCGTGATGCTCGCTTGAATCAAGCATTGGCCGATCGGCAGATGAGAATTCGTTGGTTTGAGCCTCCTGCGAGTTGTTCGGAGCTAATGGCCTATCCTGATTATCGTCAGTGGTGGTATCAGGAGATGGTTGAGCCGATGGTGCCTGCGCCTGCTCGGGTGCGCGTGCCTGCTGAGGTGGTGGGTGAGGAATTGCCTGATTTAGAGAAATTAGGACATAGTCCGGATGCCAAACCTATTCCCACTGGCAGTACCCAAGTTGCTCGACACCTCCTCCAACGGTTTTTAGCAGAGAAAGCTGAGCGTTATTATTGGCAGCTGTCTTATCCCAGTGCTGAGATTACAACGGGGCTCAGTCCTTACATCAAATTTGGAGTTATCTCTGTTCGTGAATGTGTACAAACCATTCAACGGGCCGATGATCGCGATGATCGCCGCATTCAGCGTAGCTATTATCAATTAATCTCTCGGTTGAGGTGGGGGAATGGGTTTACCCAAAGATTTCGCTATTTGCCTCAGCTGGAATTGCGATCGCTCTACAGCGTTTTTGATGATGACGGTTGGGACTTTGATGAGAAGCTCTATCAGGCCTGGCAAACTGGACAGACAGGGTTTCCTATTGTGGACGCAGCCGCTCGCTGTTTACAGGCAACCGGTGGATACCTGGCTCTAAATTTTCGAACTAGAGCTATTTATGCTAGTTTTCTGAGCAATCTAATGGGGATGGACTGGCGCTATGGGGCACTCCATTTTATGCGCCACCTGATCGACGGTGATTGTCCTATTGACCATTATCAGTGGGCCATGCAGTCGGGAGTGACCCACTGTGTCGATAAGGCCTGGACACGAATTTATAACCCCCAGCAAGTAGCCGTAGACCGTTGTGATCCAGACGGGCAATTTATCAAACATTGGGTGCCAGAATTAGCCCATTTATCTCCACAACAGTTGGGGATGCCGCCAAAAACAAAAGGTTACCCAACACCAATTTTGGATTATCGGCAGGTGAGAGCGCACCGAGTCAAGCAATTAGAAGCGCAACGTGGCAAGTTTTTGCAGAGTGCTAATCTTGTGCCGCATTTAGGTCGGATGCCTAAAAACGTTATGCCGTTTGGTGCCGAGCGCTATTCTAGTGAGGTAACTTGGGCAACTGTAGACGCGCCTGAGCTGTTCCCAGTAGCGTTAGATCTAGAGCATTTAGATTCTGAACAGAGTCGCAATTTACGTACGTGGTTTGTGGCTCACGTCAATATGACTCCTTCCAAAAATCGTCAGCGTAAATCCGGTGAAAGCAATGATTTACAGCAATTAAGTTTGCTTTAAAGCTAATTGGAGTATCCATTTAGCTGCGAGCGCCAGAAAATTAGCGTATGCTGAGTAACTTAACAACTTTATGGTTACAGCCAATTGCAAACCTAAGCCGTGGTTAGTTCTCGTTCAATTGCATTAGTTAAAAAGCGATTGCAAGTCTTATTAATTGTCTGCATGTTGGTAGGCATTGGTTTGCGCTGCACGAATGCTGCCCATAAAGTCTACTGGCACGATGAAGTTTATACGACAATTCGAGTTTTAGGCCATTCAGGGGAATCCATTGAAGAAAAGATATTCACAGATGCCGTGGTGTCTGCGACTGAATTACAGACATTGCAACAATTTCCTGATTCTAGACGCTGGAGTAATACCTGGTCAGCCCTGGTAAGTCACCCTGAGCATCCACCTTTGTTTTATCTTTTAGAACGTCTGTGGGTTGGCATTTGGGGGCCTTCAGTAACATCATTTCGTGCTCTAGCAATCGTATTTGGCTTGATGTTGCTACCGTTGACCTACTGGGCATGTCAACAACTATGGCAAGATCGCTGGGCAGGTCTAATTGCCACCTGTTTAATGGCCATCTCCCCGATCCAGTTGCTTTATTCCCAAGAAGCACGAGAGTACAGTCTATGGGTTTGTTTGATCCTATGGACCCATGGTTGTTTAATACGGGCAATGCGTTCTTCTGATCGATACTCTAGCAATGCGGTTGTTGTGCGTTCCCCAAAAACGGCTACTATCCGCCGTTGGGGACTCTACAGTGTAAGTATGGCGCTGATGCTATACACTACGCTGCTTAGCGTTTTGGTCGTGGGTGCCCATGGATTATACGTATTGATTAGTGGCTCGCGCCAACATTGGCAGCGGTTTTCCATGGCCCTTGGAGGGGCCTTTTTTACGTTTATTCCTTGGATGTTTGTTATTTGGAACAACCAAGCCAAATTGGAATCAGCCACAGAGTGGACAACATTTCGACAGCCCCTGGGACAGTTGGTTAAATATTGGGGCTTACATCTGAGTTCGGCGGTGATGGATTTTGGGTTGCCGTTAGAACACTCTTATACATATTTGCTGCCACCTGTGGTTCTGATACTGTTACTAGTATCGCTCTGGCAGTTGCTATTAGTGACGCCGCCAGCGACTATGGCTTTTTGTATGGTGTCGTTAATGGTACCTGCATTGGGTTTGATTTTGCCCGATTTAATTAACGGTGGGCAGCTATCAGTTAGCACTCGCTACTTCATGCCGTCGCTTTTGATGGTAATCCTAATTCTGGCTGGTTGGCTACGGCAGCTAATTCTTTCAGATCGAAGTATGTATCGGCTATGGGGGCAGATTATTTTGACCCTTTTACTAACGGTTGGTTTAGTCTCTGGAACCCTTAGTGCTATGTCATTCACATGGTGGAATAAAAATACTGACTATCACGGTCACACCATGGGAAATATCATTCGTCAAACAGAGAAACCTTTGGTGCTCGCTGCAAAGGGAGGCACTACGTTGGGGAATATGATTTCTTTAAGCTATGCGGTAGCTCCTGATACAGGGTTTGTTTTCTTTCCGTCTGGGCGATTGCCTGAGTTACCCACGGGATATAGTGATTACTTTGTTGCTTATGCAAATAGCCAAGAGTTATTAGATGAGATCGCATCAAAAACTGGCCGCACAGTTGTCCTGGCAGACGGGGACTATCCTTTATGGCGGCTAGATTAGTTGCTGCATAAGCATCTTTAAAGAGAACTAAGAACGAGGTTCTAATGTCTTTTTGAAGGTCTGGATTTTTAATAAATCCAAATAATTCTCTAATAAGTGTGCATTACGACGATATACGCATTACATCCGTCCGGTTAATTAAGGCAATGGTTATCCCTAAAAGCCTTAAATTACAACAGTTAACCTGATGCATTAAAACATTTGTCGTACATATAGTAATTAAACGGTTCTCGCGATCACTATTGTCATTAGCTATATCTCAAATTCTCCGGTTGGCTGGTTTTATAAGCTCCTATGGTAGATATTTCTCAACGTTCTGAAATGTCAAGGTCCGGGCATTTGATTCAAGTTTGGACAGCGCGTTATTTGTCAGATAGTTCGTTGTTGTTTGTAGATACAGCTGACTTAGATGCAGCTAAGATTGATGCGGCAGCATCAGCGCAAGGCCGTCGTAACATATCTGAAAAATTTAATGAGCGTTTGATCAAACGGGTTTGTCGACGTGCTGCCCTAAGAACACTAGATCTTTATGCAAAGAATAAAGGTGCTGAAGCTCCAAAAATGGTTGACTTGGTTCGCTTCGGGCTTGATATCTATCCGGCACTGTTGAAGTTCTATCAAACTCATACGCCTGTTATGGTTTCATCACAGTTGATGCAACAACAGGCGGATAACAAAAAAATTAATGTGTTTGCGATTCCTGAGATTTTGGTTTTGGCTGAGATATTAGGACCATTTCTAACCGTATTCCGCCTGCGCCATGGCATTGACGACGCTGATTGGCAAACCCGTAGCTTTTTGACAACCCAGCTGGGCCTAAGTAGTGGGTTATTACTGGAAACCCTGAGTGCCGCAGAGCAGGTCATATTGAGGCCATACTTCAGCTTTTTAGAAGAATTCGTAGCGATGCCATGGCACCAAGTTTGTGATGCGGCTACTAAACACGGACCCACATCTGCTGATCTTTTAGTGGTAGAGCGGATGTTATCGAAGGTTTCAGAGATCTCCCTCACAGTTTATACCCAATGGAGTCAGCTGTTTGGGGGCTACTACAATCGTAGAGGGCAGCTAGATAATCCAGGTGTTAAGCATTCCTCAGTCAGGGACTTTAGTATGTTTCAGGTGTATCTGTGGCTATGTGTATTGCAGGGTGATCTTAGGGCCATTGAGCAGGAGCTAGTGGTTTTAGCAAACCTGGTTTATAAAGGTATAGGCATTCCCTGGGAAATGACAGTTAAAGGTACTAAGTTGTTGGCGACTGAAATAATCAGCAATTTGGAGCCAACAGAGCGCGCCTTAGTCACTCCCTATACTGATGGAATGGTTCAACTTTTTATGGCTCAGTGAAATTTTCCTGGCAGAGGTTGCATGCCTTCAAATTGATAAAGAGACAACAAATATTCTACTAACTTTCAGTAAAATGTTCTGTTGGGTCGAAACGAATAAACTAATTTGAATAGAGACAAATCAAAATAACGGGTCTGGGTGTTACGTATCTATGCAATAGCCAATTGCTAATTCTACAGAAAACCACAGTTCAAACATTAAACGACGTTTAATCAGGTCATCCTCAATTGAGTAGTTGAGAATGATAGGACATACTACGTACCAATGTTTATTCAATATGCTGAGTAGTTCCCATCGCCCCCAAGCAGCAACAGTTAGTCGTTTAGCTGATGTTTGGGCTGCGCGCTATTGTCCGGATTTTTCTGCGCTAGAATCAAGCGCACGGTCTTTGATTATTGGTGAGATATATCAGTCTTTGCAAGCATCGGGCTGTAGGGAAATATCTGAAAAATTGAACAGCCAACGAATAGTTGAGGCTTGTAAGCTTGCCATTGTGAGATCAAAAGATTTCTATGTTCATTTAGATGATTTAAATCTTCAGGAAATTACCACCTTGGCTCAATTGATGAGCCACATCTATTTAAATATTTTGGAATTTTATCGGTCAAATTCGACTGTTTTGACTATTTCAGACTGGGAACTAGAACATTTTCCCCTGGATCGCTTGGGTCGGCTTTTTAAGGTACCTAATATCAGTGAGTTGGGTCGTATTTTAGATCCCTGCTTAAAGGCATTTCGAGCTCACAGTATGGCCTCCAGCGATGGCAAACCTCTTGGCTTTATGACGACACAGATATACTTAACCAATGCTTTATTGCTGCAAGGGTTAGACCCGGTGGAGCGAGCCTTAGTAAAGCCTTACTTCATGTTTCTAGAAGAGCACATGGCTATGCCATGGCAGAGAATGTGTGCGGCAGCCTTACATCACCAGGGTGGATCGCTGGCATTTGGGATAGTTGAACGAATGTTACCTATAGTTTCAGAGATTTCGAGGGTAACCCATAGTCAGTGGAGCTATGACTTTCCCTATTACTGTAACCGTAGAGGTCGATTAGACAATGTAGATGTGCTGCATTCATCTCTGCGAGATTTTAATATGTTTCAGGTCTATCTATGGCTGAGTTTCTTGCAGGGGCATAATCGAGTTATTGAAGAGGAACTGATAGTTTTGTGTCGTGTGGTCTATGGTCAAATCGGTATTCCTTGGGCAATGACGGTTAAGGGAACTAAGTTATTAATACAGAATATATTGGCTTGTTTGGCACCCCATGAGCTAAGTTTAGTGACCCCCTGGGCTGACGGTATGACGGGGATGTTTAGTCGTAGTGATGCCATGATGCATGGTGATCTTAGTGCCTTGAAGTTTCGATATCCATAGGTTTCTAAGATTTCTAACCAAAAGAGTAATTGTTGAGAATAAACCAGGTAGATGGGGTGAGTCTGTGGTGGTTAGCTTTTGGCTACGGTCATAGCTTTGATCCGCACATCTCCTGTCAGTACCCTTGGGCGAAATAGGGTTTTGACTAAAATCCATAGGGATTGGATTTCCCCTGGTGTATTCCATCGTTTCCATTGCCCAGGACGGCAATATAGGAGTTCTACTAGTTTACGAGTTTCGGGCAATGTGACATTTTGAAATTGCACAGTAACGCATGGAAACTCCCCATCATTGCTCACAGCGGTTAAAATGCCACGCAAGCTGATCAGGTCTTCATTGATGGAAAGTTGAACAGGTCGGGTTTCATGGGGGGCTAATTGAGGTAACCCTCGCTGGGTGAGGGTAATGGTCGCACCAATTTCTGAGATTGTAGTTGTTGTCCCCCACCAGATGCGTTCTCCAATTTGTAGTCGTACCACACGGCGTAGGTCAAACCAGTCATAGGGATTGGGGCGTGGCACATCCAGTAAGACTAATAGAGCTGCGCCTATCATCATTAGGTTGTATAAACTCCAAATCCAGCCGATGCCAAGCCCACGTAAATGGGAGGCTGCATATGGAGATGATTCTAAAGCCCAGTTCCCCTGAGCTAGACAGGCCCCTAGATTTAACCAAATACTAAAGGCTGTTAAGACAAACATGAGGATCAAGGGCCAGGCTAAATTCCAGTTAAATCGAAAACTATGGCTGGATGTCCCCTTGGGTGTGACCTTAAACCCGGTACCAAAGGGTGATAGTAATGCCTGTACTACAGTAATGGCCAAGGGAAAGGCCAATACCAGTGAGTAAACATCTGACAAAATTGCAGAACGAGAATGGTGGTTAAGCCAGGCAAAAACTGTGATCTGAACAAAATAGTAGGGTAAGAAGAAATAAATGAGTTCCTCTGGGGTGGACCGGATAGGAATTATCCCAAAGGCATAGAATAGAGGCGCAATCAGAAAAATAATGCGCGATAGGCTTGTAAACCAGTGCAAAATACCCTCTAAATGGCCCAACCGCTGGATGAACTTAAGGCCTGGAATTGTCAGTGGATTGGTTTCGATAAAAAATGACTGGAGTGTACCCCTAGCCCAACGTAGTCGCTGGATGGCATGAGCTGTAATATTTTCAGCAGCTAAGCCAGCGCTTAGTTTCTCGTCTAGATAGATGATTTTATGGCCTTCAGAGGCAAGGCGGACGGCTGTAAAGTAGTCTTCACTGAGGGAATCTGTGACAAAGCCTCCGGCTCCTTCTAAGGCGCTACGACGGGTGACAAATGAGGTGCCAGAACAGACAACACTGCCGACACCGTCTCGCATCGGTTGAATTTGCCGATAGAATACTTCCTCTTCGGGGGTCAGAATATCTTCTAGCCCAAGGTTTCGGGCAATGGGGTCTGGATTGTAAAAGCTTTGGGGCGTTTGGACTAAGGCAACGGTTGGGTCTTGGAAAAAGCCGACGGTACGCAGCAGAAAGTTACGGGTTGGAACGAAGTCGGCGTCAAAGGAGGCGATTAAGTCGCTTTGAGTGTAAGCGATCGCATGATTCAAATTACCAGCCTTGGCATGGTCATTATTGGGACGGGTCAAATATTCACAACCCAGGGTTTCTGCCAGTTTCTTAATGGCAGGCCGACGGGTATCATCCAGCAAATAGATGATTTTATTGGGATAGTCCATGGCCTGACAGCCGATGATCGTCCGCCGCAATATAAACTCAGGCTCATCATAGGTGGGTATAAATACGGTCACCGATGGCAAAAAAGTTTTATCCATCACCGCCAATTGCATCTGATCGGCTTGGTTATGACGATCCCGTACCCGTAGCAGCAGTACTAGCTGGATAATGCTGACTAGAAGTCCCAGCATTTCCATGACAAACAAGACAGTACTGGATAGACCGTTCAAGGCATCGTCAAAATTGAGGGTGGATGCGCTGCGCCACAGCACATAGCGGCCTACCAGTATAAGTAAGACAGTGATTACAATGGTCCGTGACCAGGGTTTGGGCTGAGGGGAAATACGGGTAATGGCTAACGCAAACAGGAATAGGGCTACCGTTGGAAAAATTAAATAATGGCCTGCCACCATGGGAGCTTCTAACCACATGGGAGGGGTTTGCTGTAGCAGGTTAAGCTGGGCAAAAATTCGGCTAATTTGTCCTGCATTGCTAAACCATGCAAAGGCTATAGCAAGTGCGATCGCAACCACGCTTAGCATGATGCCAGTTGCGTTGGGAATAGAAAGCGGTCTTCGGAGCGGTGGCTTACTAGTCCGAACCATTGATTTTTCCATGAATTAAAACGCATTGATATAGCCAAGTCTATATAAGCTTACGAATAAGGTACGTATTTGGACGTATTCCATCTGTAACTTACACAGATAGGCAATACTTCAACTGTTCAATAGGTCGCATACTGGACTGAAAATTCGCTGAGATCTTGGTGAATTGTCCCCGTTAAACTTTTCAGCTAGCCATCAGCCTTTATTTTTAATTTCATCATGCAGCGGGTCTACAGTCCGTTTACAGTAGTCCTAACGAGGAAAAATCTGCCCTTGACATAATGCCAGGGTGGAATCTGATTGTTATCTAGCAGATATTGAGCAGAGAGAGGAAAATGGGCATCAACGATTGGCTTAGACTCATGCATCCGATTCTGGCGGTAAGTGTAGTATTTCCGCTTATTGGTATGGTGTCGTACTTTGCACTTCAGACCCGGCAGCGTCGGTTAGCAGTACAGGCCAAGGAAAAGTCAAAAATCCCCCCGGTGGTGGGTAAGGAACATGTCAACCTAGGCAAGTGGTTAACTGGAGCTGTTGTCGGTCTCACCTTGGTGGGGGTAGGTCACCCTATCTTTAAGAACATTGTCAAAAAAGCGGCATCGGATAGTCCTGTTCCCTCAGGCACGGTGATTTTTATCGTTTTCATGTTCTTATTTACCATTGGAGCATTAGTGTGCCTGTATCGGGCCACGGCACCGCAAAAGCTTTGGCGAGGATTATTTGCTGCGTTGACTACGGCAGGTCTATGGATTTTAGGTAGTCAGGATGGAGTGTTTCGTCGTACTTACGAGTGGCAAGTGTCTCACTATTACTATGGCATGGTGGCTGCAACTCTAATGGTGATTTCGTTAGCGATTTTGCCAGAGATCTACAAATCAAAGACATGGCGTAAAGTGCATATTGCATTGAACTGTATTGCACTGTTACTGTTTGTTGTTCAGGGGATTACAGGGACAAGAGATTTGTTGGAGATTCCTCTGAGTTGGCAGGAGCCCTTTGTGTTTGGCTGTGATTTTGCGAATAAAACTTGTGGTGGTTAAGAGAATAAGCATTTAAGCCACTCTCTTATTTATTCGACTATCTTTTCTCAAAAGCCTTTTCTTTAAAAAGAGAAGGCTTTTGAGGTTAATTCCAATGTTTTTATTAAGGCTAAGGCATTGCAGCTAAATAGAATGGCAATCATTAGCCACTGCCTATCGTCTCATGGCCTTTGTTATAGACGTTCCTAAGTGTTTGTGATGCGTGTTGGAAGTAAATTGGCTGGACATTGCAACTCACCATCAATGGCATTCTTAGTTTAGAGCTAACTTGACTCGAACTAGGTTCAAGGTTTGGTACGCGTACGCGCATGGCCTTGGGATTTTGTTTTGAGTTGGGAAGACACTTACCAAGTGAGAACTCATTCAAGTCTGAATCTTTGAACCTATTGGAGAAAATTCACGTTCGAAGTGATAGCAAGATTCATAATGTAATGACTTTAAAGGGTTGTAAAAGTTCTAAGAG
>JAHQVZ010000370.1 GCA_019634055.1 Leptolyngbyaceae cyanobacterium MAG.088 | reverse complement strand
AGGTAGAGCTTTCCATGGTTAGCTCCATTGCCAATACTTCTGATGAAGGCGCTTTCTCAACAGCCGTTGTTTGGGAAGCTAGTAAATCAGTGGATAGTAGTGATGCTTGATCAGCAGCTTCTGTCAGAGGTTTTGGTAAAGCGATGACGGCCGTATTTTCTAAAACACCCTCTTGGGAGAGGGCGCTCTCTTGGGAGCGCGCGTCGAATGAACCGATTGGCTGGGACTCGTCGTGGCCAATTGCAGGGGGGGGATCTGTTTCAGGTTGAAAAGATGCTTGAAAACCATTTTTGTTGCGGAGTGAAAATAATTTAATTTGAGAACTTAGCCCTTGCCACCATTGAGACAACCAATTGGATTTTTGAGCCAGCTTTTGGCTGTTGCCTGGCGGTTGTTTACCTGAACTATTTATTGGTTGCCCAAAGGCTTTGAGCATTGTACTTGGCTCTCCACCCTGGTTACGATCCCCCTGTAATATTTTTTTCTGTCCAGATCGATAGTCGGCCAGGGCAATAGTGGCGATCTGTAATACCTGATTGGGTTGGTTCTCTAGAGCGGTGATAGTAGCATGGGCAATCTCGCCAAACCCTGGTAGGTTTAAGGACTCGGCTAGGCCAAAAAACACATCTGCCTGACCCCTGAGAAGATCACTTAAAACATCTGTGTCAGGGGCTTCTAACGCAGTTTCTAGATCTTTTAGCCGCTGAGCTACTCCCATTTCAAAAATGGATTGGGTCATATCAAACCCTAGCTCAGTGGATGTGGGTAAATAACCATCTTGGCCAAATTGATCTCCCAGGTTTTGTTGTAATTTGCTAACAACATTGGCCATACGGTCCAAAATACCCGATTCCTCGATAGAGGCTGCTGACGTTTGTGCAGAAACTAACAGTTGTAGACAATCATAGGCTTCAAAAATAAGGCCCTCTACGGTATCTGTTAGGGTGGCCTCTGGCACACATAATGCTTTGAAGGCATCTTCCAGGGAGTGGGTGGTTGTCTTGATCGCCTCTAATCCTACGCTGGCGGCTGCACCTTTGAGAGTGTGGGCCGTGCGCATCAAGCTATGCATTTTTTTGACACCAAAATCCTGATGCAGGGTTTGGAGGTCGTGTTCCATTTGCTGAAGCAGTTCTGACGCTTCTTGCAAAAAGTAGGTGGGTATTTGCTGAGAAATCGTTGTTTCAGACGTCATAACTGTGACAACTATGCCTTTTATGGCAGAGGAGACTCAAAATTCAGAACTCAACATTGAAAAAGTTACTTGATTTCTTAGCTGACCTTAAACTTACCTGTACTGGTCTGAAGTGTTTCAGCGGTAATAAATAACCGATGGATAGCTTGGCTGAGTTGTTCTGCATTTTGGGATGTTTGATTGGCAATTTCAGTGGCTTCTGTCACAGATATGGCCACATCCTTAAATTCAGTTGCCTGCTGATTGGTGGTTTGAGTAATGCCTTGAATCAAGCCACTGATTTGTCCCGTTGCTTCTACGATGTCTGTTAGGGTTTTCCGGGTATCGGTTACTAAATTGGTGCCTTCGGCCACTTGTTGAATGCCGGTTTCCATAGCGGTTGAAACTTCTGCTGTATTGCGTTGAATTTCCTGTACCAGTTGCTCAATCTCGGTGGCGGCTTCAGCCGATTGGCGGGCCAGAGAGCGGACCTCATCGGCGACTACGGCAAAGCCTCGACCATATTTACCAGCACGGGTAGCTTCAATCGATGCATTGATGGCTAACAGCTGGGTTTGGGTGGTGAAGTGACTGATTAGGCTAACAACTTTAGATACTTTTTGGGATGACTCACTGAGTTGTTTGATTTGTTGGTGAGTGTCAGCCACCGTCGAACGGATAGCCATAATGCCGTCCACCGTTCGGTTCATTGCTGTGTCGCCAACTTGGACAGTTTGATTGGCTTGCTGCACTGCCATTTCGACCCGTTGCGCATCATCCACAACGGTTTCGGTAAAGCGCATGATCTCTTCAACCCGCTTAAGGGCCTGCTCCAAGGATGTGGCTTGCTGTTGGGCTTCCAAATTGAGGGAGTTTACGGATGTTTGACTGAGCTGGGACGTCTGCCCTACATGCTCCGCAGCCTGTTGCACCTCAAGCACAATTTTTTGAAGACTTTGGAGGGTATTGTTATAGGCACTAGCCACGGTGCCGACTTCGGTATCTGTCACGGGTGCCCGTACGGTTAAGTCTCCTTCTAAGGCGGGACGTACATCTTTTAGCAGCTGGATGACTTGTTGTTGCAGGCGTTCTTTAGAGGCTTTTTCTCGGGCAGCTGTTTGGGTTAAAGCTTCATTTTTCTCCTGGAGTTGATCTAGATAATCGGCCTGTTTGAGGGCTAAATTCAGCTGAGCGCCAATGCGATGGACAAACTCCACTTCAGTATCTTGCCACTGGCGAGGTCCATGGCATTCATGGACGCAGAATAATCCCCAAAGCATGTCTCCTTTGAGCAAAGGTACGACTAAACTGGCTCGTATCTCAAGCTGAGCCAAAAGGTCCACTAAACAATCAGGTAGATCTAAGGTCTTAACGTCATTGACAACCCAATAACGGCCCTGACGATAGTTCTCTGCCTGGTCCTCGGCAAAGCAATGATCCTGTACCTTAGCCGCTAAGGCAGAAAAGACCCCTGGAGCTACATCTTCTACCACAAATTCACCAACACTGTAGTTGGTCTCTATATCAAACTGAAATAGGCCTACCCGATCGACCTTGAGCATGTGGCGGATATCGCGCACTGTATTTTTGAGGGTTTTGGGTAGATCAGTTGTTTTATTGAGTTGCTCTGTTATTTTGGTGATCAGGCGCTCTTGGTGGGCAATTTGTTCAAGTTGAGAATTTTTCTCATTCACCTGGTCTAAATAGTCGGCTTGTTGTAACGCTAGGTTTAGCTGAGCCCCAATGCGATGGGCAAACTCCACTTCAGACGCTTGCCATTGACGAGGGCCATTACATTCATGGACGCAAAATAGTCCCCATAGAATGTCTCCTTTGAGAAGAGGAACCACTAAACTAGCCCGTACTTGTAGCTGAGCCAGAAGTTCCACTAAACAGTCAGGCAGCTCTAGCGTCTTAACGTCGTCAACGACCCAGTAGCGTCCTTGACGGTAGTTTTCTGCTTGGTCCTCGGCAAAACAGTGGTCTTGCACTTTAGCCGCCAAGGCAGAAAATACGCCTGGAGCCACATCTTCTACCACAAACTCTCCAACGCTATAGTTAGTGGCGATGTCGAATTGAAACAGCCCTACTCGATCAGCGTTAATCATTTTTCGGATATCACGCACTACCATTTGTAGGGTCTTAGGCAAATCTGTTGTTTTTCTGAGGTGCTCAGTAATTTTAGTGATCAGTTGTTCTTGTTCGGCCACCTGGGTTAGCTGATGGCTTTTTTCGTTAACTTGCTCCAGATAGGCTAATTGCTGTAGCGCTACATTTAACTGGGCTGCAAGTCTTTGTACAAACGCGATTTCTGTTTCTTTCCACTGGCGGGGACCCGTGCAATGGTGAATACAAAACAATCCCCATAGTTCTCCTGATTTAAGTAGGGGAACCACTAAATTAGCCCGTACTTGAAACTGGGCCAAAATATCGATGTGACAGGGGGACAGGCCTTGCTCATAGATATCAGCAGCGGCCCAAGAGCGTCCTTCACGATAGGCGTCTGCCATCTTGCCGCCAAAACAATGATCCTCAACGCGGACTTCTTTAGCGGAGACTATATCGCCATGGACGCTCTCGGCGATCACCTCACCGCTGCCATGGTTAGTGTCTGGATGAAACTGAAAAATAGCCACCCGATCGGTTTGTAGGTATTGGCGAATAGTGCGGGTGGTGGAGTTAAATACCTGCTGAATATCATCAGAACTGTAGATGGTTTGCAGAAGACTAGTCAATAGGCGTTCACGGATGATTTCTTGCTCTCTCTGTTGCTGCAGTGCATGGGACTGGAGCTTGAGGGTTAATGTGGTTCCAATCCGATAAAGTAGGGCTGTTTCACGCTCGCTCCAGGCATGGGGCATGGTACAGTTTTGCACCACCAATAGCCCCCATAGCTGGTCTTCTAGAAAGATGGGTAAGCTTAAACCAGCCTTTATTTGAAAGTGGTGATACAGCTGCATCTGGTATGGACTAATGGCAGCCTCAGCGGTATCTGAGACAACAATCATCGGCTGTTGCTTATAATCGGTCACATTAGTTGCGCCGAAAATGAGGGCCGGTAACGCCTGGCCTAGAGCGGGGCGATAGTCTGATATTAGGGATTCAGCGATAACGGTGCCATGGGTCTCAGACTGAAACTGGTAAATTAAAGCGCGGTCGGCTTTCAGTCGTTTGCGTAGCTGAGTGACAGTGACTTGATAGAGATTAGCGATATCAGGGGTGGCGGTGTCTGAGCTCGAAAATGAATGCTTATGTTTGCCCATGGGCGCTGGTCCTGACTCTCCAGGTAATGGCAACGGAGCTTCCCCCAATGACTCTGGCAGTTCTTCCTGCAGCGATTGTTCGTTCAGCAGCATTTCTCCCTGAGAAGGCGTCGATACTGCGGGTTTATCCATCTCGGAGGTGCCTGGAAAATCTGGCTCAACAGTACTTTCAATGGCTGTAGACTGTCTATCTGAATCAGTATTTGCAACGTTTGACATGGAAAACCTCAGTAAATCAAATTAGAAAGTTATCAAAATCAACGTTGCTGTTCTTTAGGTGACTTAAGTCTCTAAACGGTGACAAATAATATTTGTTTTGGCTTGATGCCACAAATCAGCAACGGTATAGGATTGGCTATGAGCTCGATAAACCCATAAAATTTTCCACAAAATCTAAGATAAAAACCTATGGCGGCTCTTGGAGAAGGTTTTTAATAATTGCGATCGCATCTAAAACCATACCTCCATGGTCTGGGAGATAACCAGTTACGTAGGGAGCCAGGGTAGATGAAGATAGCTCGATGGAGTCAAGCAGTGACTCTGGAGCAATCAGTTCTACATCATCCACATGTTCAATTAAAAACCCTATCGGTCTCTGGGCTGACTGCACAATGATGGCAGTTGGTTGTTCTAGTTGAGGAACTTGGGTCCATAGGGGACGATCCCCCAATAGTGCATTTAAATCAATTAACCAGAGAATGTCACCACGCCAGTTGCATACGCCTAACACAGAGCTGTTCACATCTGGAATAGGCAAAATATCCGTGATAGATAGCTGTTTGACTTCCGCAATATCCCGTAGGGGGAACAGAGACTGATTTGCTCCTAACAGTTTAAATCGAAGAAAACGCTGCCTGGTATCTTCAGGAATCGGAGATAGGCCAAGCGGGTCAATCTGGTTCTGGTTAGCAAAGACAGATTTAATAGAGTTAGGAACCGATTTTATGGGGGTGATAGATGTCATGAGCCCTT
>JAHQVZ010000369.1 GCA_019634055.1 Leptolyngbyaceae cyanobacterium MAG.088 | reverse complement strand
TAGGAATACATACCTAGTCACACATCTGCTGTCTTATAGATTTGGTTGGCTGTGAATCAGGATATTTTAGGTTTTACTACTTCTGATCAATCAATAGACGATAATTGTGCCGTTCAGCTGAGTGATGATGCTTGCAAGCGTGTAAGTATCAAAACGGAAAAATGTGCACCACGGCAGCGTCAAATCGTTGCATCTGTAGCTATTCCACGATCGTTGGATCAGGTGTGGAATGTTTTGACGGATTATGAAAGGTTGTCAGACTTTGTTCCTAACTTAACGATTAGCCGTCTTTTAAGTCATCCTGATGGTGGGATTCGGTTGGAACAGGTTGGTGCTCAATGTTTTTTGAACTTTAAATTTTGTGCACGGGTCATTTTAGATATGACTGAAAGCTTTCCCAGGGAAATAGGGTTTTCTATGGTGGAAGGCGATTTTAAGAAGTTTATGGGTAAATGGACATTGCAACCTGCTGTGCTGGGTGAACAGGCGGCTACGGTATTGTCTTATGAATTGATGGTGCAGCCTCCGTTAGCGATGCCTGTGCAGTTAATTGAGCATCACATTTGTTACAACCTAACTCAAAATCTAATAGCTATTTGCGATCGCACCACAGAACAATTTGCCTAGAGATATACCTATATCCCTATCAGTCTTGAACTTCGATGTCCGCTCGGGATTTTGCTTTTAATACCAAAGAGGTCTGCTAAAAACTTTAGCAGACCTCTTTTTTAATACCCCCAGGGGAATTCGAATCCCCGTCGCCTCCGTGAAAGGGAGGTGTCCTAGGCCTCTAGACGATGGGGGCCTAAGATGCCTTTGCTTTATTGCGTCGGCATATACAAATATACAAATTTGAGGGAATTAATGTCAAACCTCTATCGAGAGTTTTTTCGTGATTATGGTTCAGCTTGCCTAGACTAAGCAAGTTTACGAGAGTTCCGTAAGCGAATTAGTTGTCGACGCATTTCCGGAGATGCTTCTAATGCCTGGATCGCATGGATATTTACTTGAGATTCTAAGGATTCTAAATATTCGTCATCTCCATAGGTATAAGCATCGACTAAGGCTTCTAGTAAGGCGCTATTATCGTCCTCGTCGATAGTGAGTTGGTTCTCAATGATGCGAAACTTCAGACGAACCTCACATTCGTAGATATTGACGTTGTCATCAGTTTGGTTGGATAGGTCAAAAGACGTTCCCATAAGTTCAGGTGTAGTGTGGGTATTTAAAGTAAAGACAAAAGACAGATGACCTCATGATAGATATGACTATTCCCTGTCATTTTGATATGTGACACTCTTTTTTTAAGAATCTTATAGTTTTATAAATCCCTTGTTTTTAGTGCTTGTAACATTGAATTGTGTTGAAATTGTGTTGAATTAAATATCTAAAAATAGTGTATTAAGTTGTTTTTGATTGATGATTTTGAGATTGGTTTTTAGAATTTTATTGGTTTTTTATTTTATTCAAACTTTTTGATGGCTTTTGATATAGCTAGGTTTGCTGGAATTTTTTGTTGGTTTTGATAGTTTGAATTCAAGAAAAGTAAATGTTAATTGTGATCTTGATCTCTTACAGGTGTGACGAGTTTTTAGATCGCATGAATGCTGAGAATTAGAATCGTTAATTCGATTTTTGAAAGGCTATGAATAGTATGGTCATCTTCATCAAAGCTTTTGTCTATGGTTGCAAATCTAATTAATACAAGGGAATGCTTGTATTTATATAACTACATCTTGATGGATGATCTGATTGAAGGATATGCGAGATCGTTCATAAGATTAGTTGCTGAGGGCAGTTAAAATAGTGTCGTTTGTCAGTGCGACATATTTTGTCGCTTCCGTTTTTTGAATCAACCTGCCCCGCCTAATTCAAGTATGGAGCCTTTGACGCGCACTCAGGTATTGGTTGCGATCGCGGCAACAGCTCTTGTATTGTTTTGCATCGCTCGTTTATGGCTTTTGTTTGATGCGGTTGAACAGTGGCCGAGTCGCTTGGGTCTGGTGCCGTTGGGTGTCGGGCTGCTGTTGGGGCTAAGCATTACCCTGGTTAGCGGCATCCTTTATCGTTTGTGGCCTCGCTATCGCTCCAGTGCTGAGGTGTACTTAAACTACATTTTAAAGCCTCTAATTTTGCCAGATGTAGTGTGGTTAGGGCTATTACCTGGAATTAGTGAAGAGCTGCTATTTCGAGGCGTTATGTTGCCTGCCTTAGGCGCAAATTTGATAGCTTTGGGGTTATCTAGCTTATGTTTTGGTTTACTACATATGAGCGATTTACGCCAATGGCCCTATATGCTGTGGGCAACCTGCGTCGGTGGTGTTTTGGGCTACAGTGCTATAGCAAGTCAAAATTTATTAGTTCCAGTAGTGGCTCACGTATTTACCAATATGGTGTCTAGTTTGGTCTGGAAGCTAAAAGCCTCTGATCTAGCTGCCCGTTAAAGAATTTTCGTTTTGACGTTTACTTTGAATCTACAGCCATTGAAATCGGTTAGTTTACCCGATGTTGATCAGATTCTAGGACTGGCTGTTTTTGATCCGGTAGGATTGCCGCGCGATTACTTTATTACGCTGCAGCATGAAAATACTGAGTGGATTCAGCTCGTCTTTCAATTGTTAGGGCTGCAGCAATTAATGGTATCGACCATGACTCTTCCTAGGTTAGGTCACGCAATGATGCGTACTAAGGTTGGTAACATTGTCGTGATTTGCGTCGACCAAGGATATATTGCGCTGTTGATAAAGCGTGCCTTGCCCCAAGAACGTCCCCATGTAACTAGTGCCTGGGTAGATTGGATTTGTGAGTTTGAAGCTAACGTTGTGAGAAGCCACCCTGGTTTTAGAGCGGTTTAATGTCTCACATAGGTTAAACGTCCATCCTGAATCTGAACCACTGGATGGCTGGATGAGCGTACTAGCTGTTCATCATGGGTCGTAATGATAATGGTAATGCCAATAGAATTAAGCTTTTCTAGGATTTTGATCACTTGGCGAGAATTGTCTACATCCAAGTTGCCAGTAGGTTCGTCGGCTAAGAGGAGTGGAGGAGTGCTGACTACTGCACGGGCAATACTGACTCTTTGCTGTTCACCTCCTGAGAGCTGATCGGGAAAGCTACTAGCTTTATGTTGTAGGCCCACCATCCGCAGGGTAGGACGCAGTCGGCGATTAATTTCTTTACGGCTATAACCTTGTGCCCAAAGGACAAATGACACATTTTCTGCAACGGTACGTCGGGGAATCAGTTTGTAGTCTTGGAAAACAATGCCAATACGCCGACGTAACATGGCTAATCGATTGCCGCGCAGCTTGGCCAAATGTTGACCATCGACCAAAATGTCCCCAGCGGTTGCTCGTTCTTGACCGTAGAGTAATTTGAGCAATGTGGATTTACCAGCACCGGAAGGACCGGTAACAAATAAAAAGTCTCCACGCTTGATCTGAAGGTTGATATCTCTTAATGCTTGACTACCGTTGGTATAGGTTTTGTTGACGCCAGTCAAGGCCACTAGGGGAGCCTGCGTGCTAGAGGTTTGAGGCTGCTTTTGATGTTGCCTTTTGGGAGATGGTGGAGTTGCCGGAGCGGTCTGAAACGTTCCAGGTCGCCTGGATTGCTCATCTGGATGACGGCGACGAGGGGAGTACGTTTTAGGTGGGGTCACGGCGGATGTCATAGGGGCTTAGATTTGAAAGAGTGAGAGAGCAACGTTTTGGCAGGAGATATTGTATTTGTCAGGTGACTGAGAAAAATCGATCTGCCTAAAAGCCGTAAGATATCACAGCTCACCTGATTCAGCATGGACGTGGTGCCGCTTCTGCTGTGGCGATATTGAGCCAATGGATGTCAAGGCAATCCTTTTGTCTCTGTACAAGGATATAGGTAATGGGGAGAATGTCCAGCTCTTTGACAATTTTTATTGGATGTTAGCTCAATTTTTTAGGGTCGTTCGATAGAACGACCCTAAAAAATTTTTGGGGCTATGTTGTCTATTTAGCTCGCCAGCCTAAATCGTAGCTAATGGAGAGAACGACAAATTTAGGTAAGGCTAACATACGTCGCCAACGCCAGGGCTCTTGGTAGAGCCGATACAGCCATTCCAAATTGTTATTGCACATCCAACTGGGAGCGCGCTGTTTTTGCCCGGCCCAGATGTCGAAACTACCGCCCACCCCAATCCAAATGGCTTGGGGACATAGCTGGCGATGAGCTGCAATCCATAGTTCTTGTCGCGGCACTCCAAGACCTACAAAGATAATTTTGGGCTCTAGTGCTTGCAGTTTTTTTTGAAAGTCTATTTGCTCTGTGTCGGATAGATAGCCATGTTGTGCGATCGCAACGTTCAAATTTGGCAATTTTTGTTGCCAGTGATTTGCGGCTTTTTCTGCCATTCCTGGTGCGCCGCCATAAAACACGACGGGTTCTGTCGGCTGAATTTGCTGAAGAACATCCACAGCAAATTCAATACCCGGATAGCGCTTGAGATGTTTCCGTTGAACCCACTGAAAATAAAGCTGTACCCCAGCCCCATCAGGAATCACTAATGTGGCATTCTGAATAATTTGTTGCAGTTCAATATTAGTTTCAGCCTGAACGCACATTTCAGCATTCAAGGTAACGACATGACCACCCTGACCTGAGCGCGTGGTTGTCAGTAACCAACTGACATAGTCGGTACTTTGATGTACCGGTAAGCCCATGACGGATAGCTGATTAAGAGGGGCATTAACAGGCACGGATGTAGATATCATGAGCAGCACACAAAACGATGGGACGGTTGGGGCACTCTGCTACGCATACCGTATATCGATTGACCCAAGCATGACAATAGCTAGCCTTTAACAACCTTAGAAATCTTCTTCTTCGTATTCAATAACTTTTTTCTTTTGAGGAATGTTTAAGGGTTTGGCTTGATACGGTTCTTCCGCAGGTATAGCCTCTTCTTCTATAGGCCGAGATGGGATCTCTAGCCGTTGAGGTGGTGCGACTTCACGACGAGGGGCAGGTGCCTGTTGCTTAATGCCTGATGGCAGTTGATTGCTGGCTGATGTTGGCATAATGTAGCCATCATCTTCTCGTTCCCAGGGGGCTGACCCTAATCCGAGGCGTTCTAGTAAACCAACGCTGATTTGTTTGAGCTTTCTTCTGAACCTTCGAAAACAATGATTCGGTCTGGACCCGTACTGACAATTTCTTCGACTGGTAGTTCGTAAGAACTAATCACTTGATCTGGAATTTGCGGTAAACCCATGGCGGCAATCACAATGGATTGAAGCTTGCCACTAACCACATCAAATTTAAAGCCCCGGACGCGACCTAGACCCTCGCCCGATTCAGTGATGACCTCACTTTTAACCAGGTTGGTGTAATTACCTACGCTGATGTCATCCTCAATCACGGAGTCGTCATCAACTAAAATAACGTCCCCAATTTGCCGAATGCTGCTCAGCAGCATAATTTGTTCCGGCCCTGAGACGACCTTGGAAAGGATATTATCCCGTAGACCTAGGGCAACGACTTCGCCACCTTCACCTCCACCTCGGTCTATGTCGACCCACAGTTGACTAACCACGCCCAGGCGGCGACCTGTAGAACGTGTAATAACTTGGGTGCCAATCATGTCGGAACGCAGCCGACTTTGCTCAAAACTCATTGCTTAGGGTCTACTGTTGGATCTACTTGGGTTGCTTAACCAGAGGCGATGTTTCTTAACTGAAGGAAACATGCTTCCTCACATTACACCCTATCCCTCAATTTTTTGACAGTGTGTGAAACCGAAACACTGCCTTAACCACCCGCAGATGCCCGCTGTAGGTTAATGCCCAGTACCTGAGTGTAGGCTCCCCTAGCTTGGGTGACGCCGATGGTGCGTTCGGCTGATTCGATCATAGGACGTCGCAGGCTGACAACGATAAATTGGGCCTGTTTAGCCTGATGGCGGATCATTTTGGATAGGCGCTCTACGTTAGCACCGTCCAGGAACATGTCTACCTCGTCAAAGGCATAGAAGGGTGAAGGACGATAGCGTTGCAACGCAAAGATGAAGCTTAAGGCTGTCAACGATTTTTCACCACCAGACATGGAGGCTAGTCGACGAACAGGTTTACCTTTGGGGTGAGCGACTAAATTTAAGCCACCATTGAAGGGATCTTGAGGATCGTCTAACTGCAGATAACCATCACCGTCGGATAGTTCGGCAAAAATGGATTGGAAGTTTGTGTTGACGGCGTCAAAAGCTTCTTGGAAGGCGTGACGGCGTAAGGTCGTGAAGTTTTCAATGCGCAGTAGTAGCTCGGTGCGTTCTTCTTCTAACGTTGTGAGCTTATGGGTCAGTTCTTCTAATCTTTCCTGCGTCCGCTCGTATTCTTCTAGGGCCAGCATATT